>JBGVNP010000001.1:0-3324 GCA_045125655.1 Eubacteriales bacterium
CAATGACGGTGCTATTTTCAAGCAAAACAATAGACATATTACAAATAAAATAGCTATAATTGAACAAAAATCAACTTGCAAACTCGTAGGGGACGGCGTCCTCGACGTCCCGTTCTAAATTAAAACTTTATTCCCGATAAATCAAAATTTGAAAAAATTACAAAAATGTTCAAAATACCCCTTGACAAGCTCACGCGGGGGGGGGGGTATAATTTCTTTAGGGGACTATATTCTTAAGCCAAAATTTTTACGCTTTTTTAGTTTTGTTGACTATATATTGTGAGTGAACTTTTAATCAAAAGGAGGAAAAACTATGAAAAATATTGCAAAGACTTTATTGTTAGCCATTATTTTGACCGCTTGCTTTAGTATGGCGGGGTGTGCCAACCTTTTTGAACCTCAATGGTTTTCTATCAACAGCAAATTTTCAGTAACTATTGAAGGCGTTTCGGGTTGGGACACACTTGACCTTCAAATCTCCAAGTCGTATTGGATTAAAGTAAGTACACTCGACGGCTCACGTATAGACTACAGTGACGTTCAAATTGAGCATAATGAGGAGAATACCGCTATTTTAAGTTCGTATGACGCGCGCGATATGGCAACGTTCGATCTCTATTGTTATGATTTGTCAAGCGGTGACGAGCTTAAGGTTACATATAAAGGGGAAACGGTAAGCGTTAAATATAATGTTGTTGATTTTGATTTTGAAGCAAACGGATACGAAACAATTACCTCAATCGATGCTCTTGATAAATATAGTGAAGTTAAGGAAATGATTTTATCTATACAATATCACGAGTTCGAGGAGCCGTTTATCGGTTTTGATGATGCTTGGCACTCTCACGATTTCGAGAATGACAAATACGGAAAAATGATGGTATATAATAGATACTGTGCTTGTGATAAGTCAGATCCCAATTATATCAGTACGGATTATTTGCCATATTTGATGGATTCCGTATATTATCCCTCAAAATTTGATACGGTGAGCGAGAATCCCGTATCAAGCACCGAGGTGTATATGTATTTGCCGTATGGCACCGAGGTGAGCGCAGGTGCTGGCAGTGCCACAATGAGAATTTTTACAATCGGTTATAATGTTATTGACCCTTGCTGTACTGCCCAATATCCATTAACGAGTATGTCGTTCCAAGCTCAACCGATTGATTTGATGCATAATATTTATACACAATCGGGCAAAGCATATCCTTCACCGCTTTCGATCTTGCTTGAAAGATATCCCGAAAGATTTTTTGAGTATAAGCTCGGCGACCTTACACTATACATTTTGTGCGAAAAGGAAGAGGGCGCCAGTGCATATTTCTTTGACGGAAAGTATTTTTATTCACTCAGCGGATATTACAATCAGGAATATAAATGATTTCTAAGGAGGCAAAGAGAATGAAAAAGTTATTAGTTTTATGTTCGATACTTGTTTTATGCCTTGTTTCTTGTGACGAGGGTGGATATAGCAACGATATTCTTCGCAATCAAGCAGGTTGCGAGTGGCTTAACGAGGTGAGTGCAGAGGATATTGCGGAGATAAAGATGATATCGGGCGGCGGTGGACCTTTGCCCCCCATCTCGTTCACTCATATTTCTTCATCCACTGACAAGGCAGTAATTTCAAGTATTTTTAAGGATTATTATCTAACTGAAGTAATGTCTGTTTCTGAAGAAGAAACGCAGATTCCCGACGGTGGATATTTTAAAGTTCAGTTCATTTTGAATGACGGATCAGTTAAACAATTATATTTTATTAACGGAGATTTCTACAGAGACGGGAAGGGCAATTACTTTGAGCTTATGCGCTTGCCCGTATTCCGAGATGGAACTGATTTTGTCAATTATTATGGATTTGAGATTTGGGATCAAGAGTCCTGCGTCTATCTTGAAGACGGTTTATTGGTTGCTGTGATACCGACAAGCGAGCTTGAATTTATTGAGCTTACAGATGATATATACCTTGGAGAAAATACCCCTACGCACTATATTGAAATGAACGGTGAAAGAATCTATTTTCTTTCAGAGTACTATTTCTATATCAATGATAACCGAGAAACTTATTATCAGCTCGTGGGCAAAAATCTTTATGAGTTGATAGCCGAGAATGCCATTTTATATGACTAAACCTAATCTTACTGAAATTGTAGGAAATCAATTTGATACAAAAACAAAAACAGGACACGATTTCGTGTCCTGTTTTGTACAGCAAGTAAAAAAGTTCTTTAGAAACTAAATTATTTAATTTCAACTGTTGCGCCAGCAGCAACAAGAGCTTCCTTGATTTTTTCAGCTTCGTCCTTGGAAACGCCTTCCTTAAGTGTCTTGGGAGCGCCTTCAACGAGGTCCTTAGCGTCCTTAAGACCAAGACCTGTGAGCTCACGTACAACCTTGATAACGTCAAGCTTCTTAGCACCGAAGGATGCAAGAACAACGTCAAATTCTGTCTTTTCTTCAACTGCAGCAGCGGGAGCAGCTACACCAACAGCAGCAACGGGAGCAGCGGATACGCCGAATTCCTCTTCAACTGCCTTTACGAGTTCGTTCAACTCAAGAATTGTCAAACCTTTAATTTCTTCAACAATAGCTGTAATCTTTTCGTTAGCCATTTTTAAATCCTCCAAAATTCAATAAAAATTTTTTAAGTTTATGATGCGATATTTTTACGCAATAAGTTTTGTTTGCAGATTATTCTGCAGCGGGAGCCTCTTCTGCGGGAGCAGGAGCAGCTTCTCCGTTCTTGTCGATAATTGCCTGGATTGCATATGCAAAGCCGTAAAGAGGGCTCTGTACGCTTCCGAGGAATTTCGCGATAAGAGTTTCTCTTGAGGGGATGTCAGCGAGTTCGTTAACAGTAGCTTCGTTAACAACAACACCGTCAACATAACCGGCAAGAATCTGGAATGACTTAACCTTATCAGCGTACTTCTTAAGGATCTTTGCAGGTGCAACTGCATCTTCCTTGGAGATAGCGATAGCTGTCATACCAGTAAGGTACTGCTTCATTTCGCCGTAACCTACTTCATCACAAGCTCTGCCTGTAAGGGAGTTCTTAACTACCTTATAGTCAACGCCTGCTTCGCGGAGTTCCTTACGCATAGCTGTATCAGCATCAACTGTGATACCCTGGTAATTAACAAGAACGCCTGAAACAGATTCTTTGATCTGAGCAGCAAGATCAGCAACAACTTGCTGTTTCTTTTCAAGTATTACTTTACTTGGCATTGTACTTTCCTCCTGTTATAATTCAACGAATATAATAAAAAAATCCTTCCGAAAGGCATAGCACCCCAAGGAAAGATACACAATAATAGATTA
>JBGVNP010000002.1:0-1805 GCA_045125655.1 Eubacteriales bacterium
ACTTGTTTATTTTATGCCTATCGTGTGAATTGAGAGCTATATTTCTCTCGGCATAAATTTCAGCCTCAGTGGGCTCTGCCGCATATATTCTATGACTGTCTCCGCCAAAGGCGTCAGGTCCATAGCAAGCGCGTCTTTCATATCCGAACGGAACGGCAAATTCAAACGTACCGTCAGGAACGTAGACTATGGATTCAGCCATGGTCTCGTCAAGCTTCATTTTAACGAATCCGCCAAAATCAAGCTCAAGACGGAATTTATCACCCTCGGCATATTCGCCGGAGAATCTTTCGTCTATCTCTTCGCCGTACGCTTTAAACTTAACGTCACCGTTTTCGGCAATAAGTTTAAGGTTAATTATGGTAATCGCACCCCTTTCCGATAAAATATTTTTATTTACTTTAACTATTGTATCATATCAAAGGGAATAAATCAACAGTATTTTAAAATATATCTTGAAAAACGATGTAGTGTTACAATTGTTGTGAGACTGAAAAAGAAAAAAACAATAGAAAAAGTGATTGGATTCTGTTAGAATAATGTTACCCCTAACAAATCTGACAGAAAGGACCCAATCACTTTCATGAAACATTATACCACAACAAAAGGATTTTGTCCACACCAAATTTCAACAAAAATAGGTTCCATTAATTTGTACCGCTATACACACGACATAGATTTCGTATGCCGTAGGTACCACATATCCAAGGCATCTCTTATGCGTTGGAATAAGATCTACGACGGAACGAGAGAATCTCTCATTCCAAAATCTCACAAACCGCACTCGCCGCATCCAAATGCACATACTGAAGAAGAACTCAAATGGATCAAAGATTACCATAGAAGAAACCCCAGCATTTCAATATGCGAGCTTTACGGCAAACTGCGAGAGGATAAGGGATATACAAGAAATCCCGGCTCTCTTTACCGCGTTTTCGTGCGCCTTGGATTTAAAAAGAAGGTAGAGTCCACAAAGAAAAAGTCTAAGCACAACAAGAAATACGACACGCCTACCGTTCTCGGTATTAAGTGGCAGCTCGATGTTAAAGTTGTGCCTGCTGCTTGCTATTCCGGCAAAGATGGGGAGAAGTTCTACCAATACACAATGATTGATGAGGCTTCAAGAGAGCGCTTTATATATCCTTACAGAGAGCAAAGCGGTTTTTCTTCTGTAGATTTTGTGAAGAGAGCCATTGCTTACTTTGGCTATGCTCCCGAAACGATACAAACGGATAATGGCTGTGAGTTTTGTAACACGCAAAAGACAAAGCGAGTGCATTATTTTGACGCATTTTGCAACGGTCTCGGTATTACACACAAAACAATTCGCCCGAGAACTCCTTGGCATAACGGAAAAGTTGAGCGAAGCCACAGAAACGACCAAGAACGGTTTTACAACCATCTGAAGTTCTACTCATACTACGACTTGCTGAAGCAAATGAATGCGTACCTCTACCGTTCTAACCGTATCCCAATGGCTGTTTTAGGTTGGAAATCTCCTGTTCAGAAGCGCGCCGAGCTCGGCGGATGACGCTCTGCGAGCTTCATTCCTTCGGGGTTCCGCTTCGCTCCACCCCTCATCCATTCACCTCGCAGAGCATTATTCTAACTAACCAATTCTTTTTTTAACTTTTCGGTCTCACATCATTGACAAACGTACATTTACCAAATAAAATTGCTGAACTTTGTGCAATATTTCTCTTTTTGTTTATAAATTTTGCTTTTTTGCTACGTTTTTCGGTATAAATCCGAGATAATCTGCAGAAATGATATTAAATTCTATTCCTTCAAATTCGAATTTCGGC
>JBGVNP010000003.1:0-12602 GCA_045125655.1 Eubacteriales bacterium
TAACTTTTACTTTAAAAAGGTAGTGCTAACTCCATTATAGATCCCTGCACAAGTGCAGGTTTTACTCGGCTCGCTAAAGCTCCCTCGCAAAACTTCGCTCCGCTCAGGATGACACGCTGAAACAACGCAGGTGCTAACAACCTAATAAAATTATCTCCCCGATAAATCCCAATTTTTCTCCAACCCAAAAACAGCGAGCAATGCTCGCTGTTTTTAGGTGTGTTTTATTATCTTGCGTCGCGGGAAACGACCTCGTCGGTTTCTCGGAACAAGAGGGAAATGCACCACACGCCCGCGAGCGCGACCAAGGTATATATCACGCGCGCAAGCAACATTTCGGGACCTCCGCAGATCCACGCGACGATATCAAACTGGAACAATCCAATGCTACCCCAGTTCAACGCGCCGACGATCGTAAGGATCAATGCGATCTTGTCAATAATCATAAGATTAACCTCCATTTATAAACGATATCAATATATTCATAACGTTCACAAAGAGCAGATTTTGTCTGCTTGATTTTATTTTGGGCAGTTTTTTCTTTTTTATACCCTATTTTTTCTTACTTACAAATTTTATAAATATTTTTGTTCAATATATTGAAAAAATATATTTTTTGTGATATACTGAACTTTAGTGCGTTTATTATAGTATTACAAAATAATTAATATATACGGAGAAAAATTTTGAGAACTACATTACAGTTACGCCCAGGCGTAATAATCTCAGCAATTACAGAAGATGCAGCAAAGGCAAAGCAGTATCTGACTCGCGCGGAATTAAAAAAATTTCACTTGAAGTCCACTGCACTCCCCTGCGCGTTCCGTGAAATTGACGACGAGAACGTTATCTTCTATTTCAGTCCCGACACGCTTGAGGAGGCGGACGTGGACGACTGGCATTTCAGCTATTCAAGGGAACAGATCGAGGTCCTTCCCAGTGGCACGGTCATTGAAAGAATGAGCACGCGCCGTGCATCCTCATACGGATTTTTCAGCAAGGAGCGTCTTTCACAACTTCACTACGAAGCGGTTGAGGAGCCCGTTGGATTTGCACTCAAAAAGGACGGCTCAAAGGTTTATTTTTACGATAAAAAGACCTGCATCCGTCAGCCCCTTATGTGCGTAAAGTGTGGAAAGCACGTGCGCTACAAGAAAAAGCTCTGCGAAAGCTGCTATCAGATAGATCTCGCGCAGAGAAGAGAGATTGGAAATGCATATCGCGCGCAATCGTTCAATATGAAGCGTGAAAGAGTGCTTTTCTTCGACCTTGAGCTTACGGGCTTTTACGACAGGGACGAGATAATCTCGATCTCAGTTGTTGACGGCACGGGCAAGCTCGTTATGAACACCTTTGTTCGTCCCACTCATACTCAAAAGTGGAAAAAGACCGAGAAAATTCACGGAATCACTCCCGAAATGGTCCAAGATGCACCCACGCTTGAGGAGATCACTCCCGAGATCAAGGCGCTTTTCGAGGGCGCGGACAACATTATCGCCTACGGTGTTTCAACCGACTACAGTCACATTCGTCACATTTATGAAACCGCAGAGGAGCAGGCAATTCTTAAATCAAAGATCCGCTGCTGCGCGTTCGAGTACGTGAGATATATGCACGAAAATCATCCCGAGCTTGTCCACGCGAGTCTTACGGACGCGATGGCATGCTTTGGAATTGAATGGGAGGGCGTGGCGCACTCGTCCTTGGCAGATACATACGGCTGCCGCAAGGTGTGGGAAAAGCTCTTTCCTAATTATTACGTTAACTAACAGAACAACAAAAACCACCAATTTAGGTGGTTTTTGTTTTGTGCTTCAAATTTTGATTGGACGAGATGTTTAAAAAGTTAGTTTAAGAAAATAGGATGCCACTTTTTGGGAAAAGTGGCGCAAAAACCTTTTATAGAGCTTCGCGCAAGTAGCCATACACGCGCGTCCGTCGCTTTGCTCCGAGATCCTTCAGTCATTTGCGCCCGACGACTTTAGTCGTCATTCTCGAGCGTAGCGAAGAATCTTGGGCGCAACTCCTTCGAGGATAACGCGCGTGGTTTGTGCTGATTTGGCAAGACTCCGCGCAAATCGTTCCGCGCGTTGTCATTCTGGAGCTGCCCTTGTGTCCGTACCGAGATTCTATCGGTCACTCCGTTCCCTCCAGAATGACACAAGGGCGCGATAGAATCTCGCGCGGAACATAACGTTTTTCTCGCCATTTTAACAGGCGGCTCGAAAAACTGTAATTTGCTACCTCAACTAACTGTTTCTTTGTTAGCACAAACTTTATTATATGGCACATAGTAAGTAAATTTTAGAAAATTACTCCGTAGGAGTGATTTTCGTAGTACGGTCAGTGAAATACTTGTCGAAAACTTGTTTTCGTAAAAGGATTTTAGTGAGCGTACCGATAATTCGCTTGTGAATTATCGAAAATTTACGTGAAATCAGCTCAAACCAAAGCGGTTGTTTTGCTCCGCTTTTTCAAAAGCGGAAGCCCAAGCGGCTCGAGCGGTTCGTAGTAAACTAACTGCGCTAAACCCCAATTTATAGTTGATTTGCTATTTATCTTCCTATGTTACGGCTATTTTAAATGGACCGCTCTTATTTTTTGATATTGCAATTATATTATTTATGTGTTATAATAATCTTATAAAAATATGTGAGGTGTAGTTATGCACAAATTAAAAAGAATTATCGCACTTATACTAATTTTATTGATGGTTGTTACAAGTTGCGGAATACCCGATAGCAGCAATCCAAATAACAACTCAAACACTGACGTTGGCTCTACGACTCCCGATGCCCCAAATCCGTCCAATCCTGAGATAACTCCCCCCGTGGATGATCCCTCAACCGAGCACGAGCACAGCTACGTTGCAACCGTTACCAACCCTACCTGCAGTGAAGAGGGATACACCACTTTTGCTTGCTCCGGCTGCGGCGATTCATACGTATCGGACAAGATTTCAGCTCTCGGTCACGATTATACGGATACAGTAACAGCCCCCACATGCACCGCAAACGGCTACACAATGCACACCTGCTCCGCATGTAATTTTTCTTACGTTGACGGCGAGGTTGCGGCAAAGGGTCACAGCTACAAATCCACAACTACAAATCCGACCTGCGAAAATCACGGCTACACGACCTATGTTTGCACGGTGTGCAACGATTCTTATGTGGACGATATTAACGCTTCAGGTCACGGATACACCTCACTTGTTACCGCGCCCACTTGCGATAAGGAGGGCTACACCACATATACTTGCTCATACTGCAACGAATCTTACGTAGCAAATAAGGTTGCCGCGCTCGGACACAGCTACAAGACAAGCGTTACCGCGCCATCCTGTACCGCCGACGGCTATACCACATACACTTGCACGACCTGCAAGGATTCATACGTATCCGACGTTGTTGATGCTTTGGGACATTCCTACAAAGCAACCACAACCGCTCCCACCTGTGATAAGGAAGGATACACCACATACACATGCTCTGCTTGCGACAATTCTTACGTATCGGACAAGACCTCCGCTACGGGACACGATTACAACAAGAGCATTACTGCGCCCACGTGCGATAATATGGGATATACCACCTATATTTGCATCACCTGCGACTATAGCTATATATCCGATTATCTTGACGCGCTCGGTCACTCCTGGAAGGATGCTACGACCGAAGCTCCCAAGACCTGCACGACCTGCGGCACGACCGAGGGTGACAAGCTCACACCTTCAACTCCCGCAGTGGGAGAAACCCTTTACGTAAACTATATAAACGTAGGTCAGGGTGACAGCATATTTATCAAGGTTGGCGACTGCGACATCCTCATAGATGCAGGAACCACCTCCTATGGCTCTACAGTTTCAAATTATCTTAAAAACAAGGGCGTTGATGATATTGAATTGATGATCAATACCCATCCCGACGCAGACCACTGTGGCGGTCTTACTCAGGTCCTCAAGGATCACGTTGTTGAAGAAATATGGATCTCCAAGGACACAAGCAAGGACTCAGCTTCATATACAAATTTCATTTCAGCAGCTAAAAGCGAGGTCGGAACACCCAAGCAGCCAAGCAAGGGCACGGTTTTCACCTACAATTATCTGACACTTACAGTTCTTTATTCCGAGATCGGCTCGGACAGCAACAATTCCTCCATCGTTGTTATGCTTGAATACGGAAGCTTCCGTTTCCTTTTCACAGGTGACGTAGGCACAGAGGTGGAATCCAAGCTCGTAAGCTCGGGCGCAGATCTCAAATGTGACGTTCTCAAGGTTGGACATCACGGCAGTAAATATTCAAGCTCCGCATCATTCCTCAAGGCGGTGGGCGCAGAGTATGGCGTGATCTGCGTTGGCACAAATAGCTACGGTCATCCCACGTCCGAGGCACTTGGAAGATTGTCAAATGCGGGCGTCGAAGTGTATACAACCAAATCAAACGGTCACGTTGTTTTCTCAACTAACGGCGCAACCCTCACAACGCCCAACGGCAGCACTGATTCAACGGGCTCCGGCTCGGGAACTGTGGGCGGCGGCTCAACATCGGGCGGATCTTCTTCCGGCAGTTCATCTTCGGGCGGATCTACAAGTGGATCTACAAGTGGATCAACAAGCGGATCAACAAGCTCCGATATATTCATCGGAAACAAGGAAACAAAAGTATTCCATCTTCCCACATGCAGCAACTTACCCTCAGCATCCAAGCAAAACGTAATGTACAACTATTGGTGGATCATCAATATTGCGGGATATACCCCCTGCGGACGTTGCCTAAGCAACTACAGCAGCACCACTACATATATCGCCAATGCGACCTCGAAGGTATATCATGTGTCAAGCTGTGCTTATCTCCCCTCGTCATCAAACAGAGTATATATCACAAGCACATCGGGCTATACCCCCTGTGGACACTGCATAGAATAAAAACAAAAAAGGACACCGTTTGGTGTCCTTTTTAATTTTGACTTATTTTAAAATCAATTAGTCAGCAACGTAAGGAAGAAGTGCTACCTGACGAGCACGCTTGATAGCTGTTGTGAGCTTGATCTGGTGCTGTGCACATGTTCCGCTGATTCTTCTGGGAAGAATCTTGCCACGTTCACTGATGAACTTTCTGAGCTTTGCAGAATCCTTATAATCAATATAAGAAATCTTATCTTCACAGAATATGCAAACCTTTTTTCTTCTGCGGTTGTTAAAACGAACCGGACGAGAAGCGTTTTCTGTTCTTTCCATTATGAAATTCCTCCTGTTATTTTTTCGTTAGAACGGCAAATCGTCGTCTGTTTTGATCTCTTCAAAATTGGGTGCATCACCCGAAGAGAATGAAGGAGAACCGTAAGCATCGGGAACGTAATTAGACTGAGCTGCGCTGTCGGATCTTGAATCAACGAACATCGCTTCATCAACAACTACCTCTGTAGCATAACGCTTTGCGCCTGTGTTATCATTCCATGTTCTTGTCTGAATGGAACCTGTAACACAAAGAGATGAACCCTTCTTGAAATATCTTGAGATAAATTCAGCGGTCTGTCTCCAAGCCACACAGTTGATGAAATCTGCCTGAGAATTGCTCTGTCCGTCCGCGCCTCTTGTAAATCTACGATTTACTGCGATTGCGAAGGATACTACTGCAATTCCGTTCTGTGTCTGTTTAAGTTCGGGATCTGCTGTAAGACGGCCACAAAGTACGACCTTGTTTAAGTTGAGATTTGACATCTTAGCTTACCTCCTGGAACAAATTATTCAGCGTCTGCTACTACTTCTTCAGCAACTTCAGCTACTACTTCTTCAACTACTTCTGCAACGGGAGCCTTTTTAGCTGCGTTGTTTCTTTCGATTGCCTTCATGTCGAGTTTGATTGTCATCGAACGCATAACGTTTTCGTCGATGTTGAACAAACGGTCGAGCTCAGCGGGGAAATCAGAAGCTGTTTTGAAAGTTACAACAGTGTAGTAACCCTCGCTCTCGTCGTTGATGAGATATGCAAGGCGGCGTTTGCCCCATTCAGCAACCTCAACGATTTCTGCGTTGTTAGCTATCAATGTTGTGAATTTGTTCACGGTCTCTTTAGCGGCATCTTCTCCGTTTGCAAGACTAACGATGAACAGGTTTTCATAAGTATTGATTACCTTTTCCATATTTTACACCTCCCTATGGACTTTAAGTTCGCGCAAGTGTCAAATTAAATTTTTGCGCGACAGAGAGACGGACGCATACGTCCGCATCATAGGTATTATAACACACTTTTTGAATTTGTCAAGTGCTTTTTTAAAAAATATATCATAGTAGAAAAATTGACCGTATCCCTGTAGATTATTAAAGAAAAGATCATTGCACGAGAATAAATACGTGTCACGCAGGTCGCTAAATTGATATTTATAGTGGAGATTGAAAAGTTAGTTAAGAAAAAATGTGGGGCTTTTTTGAAAAACCGCCCCACACCCCGAAAAACTTAACCGGTTGGTTTGAGCAGATTTTGCGTAAATTTTCGATAATTCAAGAATGAATTATCGGTTTAGAAAGCACGGTACATACTTACACGCAAGCGTGACGTATGCACCATACTTTCAAAACTACAAAAATCACTCCTACGGAGTAATTTTCTAAAATTTACTTACTATGTGCCATATAATAAAGTCTGTGCTAACAAAGAAACAGTTAGTTGAGGTAGCAAATCACAGATTTTCGAAGCGCCTGTTAAAATGCGAGAAAATCGTTATGTTCCGTGCGTTGTCATTCTGGAGCTGCCCTTGTGTCCGTATCGAGATTCTATCGGTCGCTTATGCTCCCTCCAGAATGACACAAGGGCGCGATAGAATCTCGCGCGGAACGATTTGCGCGGAGTCTTACCAAATCTGCACAAACCGCGCGCGTCATCCTCGAAGGAGTTGCGCCCAAGATTCTTCGCTACGCTCAAGAATGACGACTAAAGTCGTCGGGCGCAACGAGTGAAGGATCTCGGAGCAAAGCGACGGACGCGCGTGTATGGCTACTCGCGCGAAGCTGATTAAAAAGTTTTTTGGTTCTTTTTCTCGAAAAAGAACATTTATCCTAACATAAACTAACTTTTTAAACAGCGCGACAAATCAAAATTCAACCAAAAAGGCAAGGTTTTACCCTTGCCTTCATATTTTAAGTTATTTAAGAGAATTTACCTCGCCCGTATAGAGAATAATTCCGTTAGGGTCAGTGAGCACAAAGCCGAACGCTCTGTCGAGAATAAGGTCGTGATATACCTTCTCATAGTCGGGGAGCTGGGGCGGTTTATGTGTGGACTGCGCGAGGTCGATATACGTACCCTCGATACCCTTGGCATCAACTCTCATCACTGCCTTATGAATAAAATTATCGCAGTATGCTTTTTCGTACAAAAGATTTGAAAAATCGCACTTTTCCTTATCAAAAAGAGCTGTGATTTCAAAATCCTCCTTCAAAATTTTAGAAACGTCGCCGTTATATGACGCATCGAAATAGGGGAAAAGCACCCTTGTATAGTTTATCTTTTTATTTGTATCGTCAATAAACTTATAATCACTTATTGAGAGCATTCTTTGAATATTCGTCGGGGTAAAAACTCTGTCGAGCGTATATCTGGCGTTCGGGATCATAAAATGGAGCTTATAGCCGTGCTCGGTTTCAATATAGAACGTAGTATAAAGGGTGGTTCTCTGCGCCACTCCACCAATATACGCGCTTTTAAGGAGCTGCTTTGCCGCAGTACTGCCGTCCGTATTTTTAAAATCGTAGTTTTCAAGCGAAACGGAAAGATTTGTTCCAAATTCATTCCATATCTCTTTTAAATGGAACAAGCTGAGTATCGCAAAGGGGGTATCCTTGCCAAAATCAACACCGCTCGTAATGACCTCATGGGTTTTATACTTGACGTACTGACTTATGATCTTATCCGCCGTTCCGTCGGAATAAGGAATGGAGAACACGTCACAGTTATAGTTTTTGGAAAGCTCACTCACACCACTGTTTTTATAAGTAAGCGCGGAATTGAGCCAAATGGACGTTGCAAGCTCCTCGTGCGCAGAGATATGCTCCGCGCCAAAGTCATCAACGTAGGTATATTCGGTATTGCACGCGGCATAGTAATATTTTGTAAACTGTGCAAGCTGCTCATAGGTAATACCGAGAGCATCAAGAATCTCGTCCCTTGTTTCACCGTTCGCGCCCTCGCAGGCAACCGCAAGCGACATATAAAGAGAGGCGGGGGAAATGCAGAAATTAGAATTGCTTTCATTTTTGTCGGATATGCTGTCATTCATCTTAAGGGCAAAGGAATTTATCCTGTTTACGAAGTCAAGATATGCAATGGCTTGAGCATCGTCCGCTCCGAGATGGATGGGATCATCCGCATATTTCACTATATACTTTTTAAGGTTGGGCATGCAAGACACAAGTCCAATGCAAACAACTATAGCGAGAATCAAAGCTACTATTCTTTTCATCCTGTTTCCTCCTTGATGTTTTTGGCAAAAATGCCGTCCACTTTTTATTTTAACACATTTTTATACTCTTTGCAAGATATTTTTTAAAAATTAGCAATAATTCCTATTTTCCCTCTCAAACCCTTGTAAAATAAGCTATTGACAAGATTTTTTCTCTATGATATAATGAGTTTGAAGGAAGTATTTCCAAAAATCCTATCGAATACAGACACAGGAGGAAAATTCTATGAAAAACTCTATAAAACGAACCTTGATATTGATTGCAGTCTTTTCTTTAGTTTTATCCGTGCTTGTTGTGCTTAGCGGATGCTACGTTGTTAAAAGCGCATCCATGAAGCAGGTAGAGGGCACTTACAAGCTCACGGTATACAGTGGAGAGGGCGACTATCTCACTGATAGAGGTATTACGCTCTTCATGGTGCTTAAGAGTGACGGCACGGGATACTATGCTTACAAGAGCAACAATACAGAGCCGCACGTTGCAGAGCTTCGATGCAGATATACCCCCGATCCCGAAAATTCAGGTAGATACGAATACGTTGAGATCGACTTTGACGGAAACGGCGAATATGACAGATTCGCTATCAACGCGTCTCTCACCTCAACAAATCTCAATTCACAGCGCCCCGAGTATTCGGGCGATCTTATCCAGTGTAACGTAGAGCTTGACTATTACGTACACGCGGACTTTACGCGCGTTGACAGGGCGACCGACCTTTCTTATATCAACGAGAATTTCGGCACGTACGAGGTGCTTCCGTTCGGCGCGCTCCGCTTTGATGGCATGTTTGAGTTTTCGGAGGTAATCGCCAATACTGACTATATGGAAATGCTCAAAAGCCCCTACGTTTATGCATATATTGATATAGACGTAATGGCAAAAACGGCTAAATCTTGGATTATGGCAAAAGAGGATGGAATCGCAATTGAGAAAACTCACAATCTAGTAATTACACATACAAGCAATGGGTTCAATTTCTTAATTGATGAAATCACCATATTAACCCCCGACTATTCACTTGCCCCTTACTCCATCTATCTAACCTTAGATATGGGAGAAGCAACGGCTAAATTCAGAGCCATCGGCAATATGAGCGACGAGGATCGCGAATTTTGGATGAACAAATATCACGAGCAATATCTCGTTGAATCGCTTCACGCATCAATCGAAAGTGAAATCAGGGGGCTTATGTCCTTTGAATGCAAGGTATATCACGGAGAGGGCGTTGAGTGCGATTGTGACAAAACAGTCGTAAACGTTGCAGACCCCTCAAAATATTCAGTTGAAAAATTTGAGAGAATCGACGGACTTATCGCGCGTTATCTTGGCAAGTTTTACGCGAACGAAAATTCCATCTCTTACGATCTTCTTTCACTTTACAAAAAGGCAAGACTTTATTTCCTCTACGAGGATGCTATAGCTAATCTCGAAAAGGCATACGAAGCATCACAGAGCGTCATCAAAGACAATCTCAAGAGCATCTGTTTGAATCAGATCAACGGATATATGAACAAGAGCTACACCTTCTCTGCTGTACTTGTATGCGAGGGACACGAAGAGGGAATAGAATGCGACTGCGACACCTACATTCTTGTCGAGGACGTTGCAAGTGAAGGTCTTAAGAAATTCACAGAGGACTATTGCAACGACGCACTTTACGTCAACAAAGAGTAATCAATTAAAATAAAAGCCAACCACCGAAGTGGTTGGCTTTTTTGAATGTTTATTAAGAAATAACCTCGCCGTAGATGATGGGGATAAGATTGTCAAGAAGCGCCTGACTGAAGTTATCATAAATATTTGTCATAATTCCACCCGTTTTGTCGGTGAGGCAAGAATAATGATTGTACCAGTTTGTAGTTGTAATAACACTTACGTTTACACCGTCCGCGTCGAGAACGTCGGCACATTCGTCAAGACTGTTGATATTATAATGATTAGCCACTTTATTGCTATAGTCTGTGAGAAGAATATAGAAAACTCTCGCGTCCTGACGTGTTGAAAGTGCAGTATTTGCAAGCATCATACCGTCGATTGCGGTTTCGGGACCGTCACCGCCATTTGCAAGATAAATGCCATTGATTGCGGCTTTATATTCCTCTGCGGAGATAAACCAATCCGCCGCGCCGTTTTTGATAATAGTGGACTGCTCGTTTGCGGCAGAGCTACAGGTCCAGTCACTGTATGTGATAGCGCTCCAACGTGCGGAAACGCCCTGTGCCTCGATCGCCTGAGCAAATCTCACGATATTATTCTTAACGTTACTTACCTCATCTCCCATAGAACCGGAGATGTCAAGGATGAATACGATATCAGCAGTACCCTTCATAAATTCAACTATTTCAATGGACGCGCTGATAGAATTTGTAAGACCTTCGTCAAATCTGAATACGTCGGACTGAATTACGCCCGTGATAGTATAAGTTCCAACCTGACTCTTATCGTAATCGGAAAGATTCCAAGCCACGCCAAGCTCGTGCTTAACTCCGTCCTTCGTATATACGTTGATTGTTGTGGGAAGACCGATTGCGTTTTCAAGTGTTCCGAGAGGGAATTTACCGAGATTGGGTACTTGATCCACTCTAACGATCAAGATCTCATCCATTACCTTGCCACACTCTGTGCAAGAGCCGTCAACAAAGTTATGGGATGCGGGAATAGCCACCTCATAAAGACGCTCGCTCGCCTGATCGTCCTTATAGAAATATCCGCAGTCGGAGCAAACGTAGTGCTCAACGTTTCCTGCCTCATAGCAGGTCGCTTCCTTTGCAGGAACATGTGTGAGCGTATGCTCAACCTTGATTTCAACGTGAATTGATCCACGGAAAACGTCAATACCGATATTTATATTCTCAGGCATTGTGATTTCAACAAGTGCATCGCACTCCAAGAACGCCTTATCGCCAACGTCAGTAACAGAGTCGGGAATAGTGATGGAAACAAGTCCCTCGGAATTTGCAAATGCATAAGAGCCAACGATGGTTACAGAGCCATCTTCGGGAATCACGGAAAATTCACATCCGCGAACGATTGAGCCGACAACTGTGTCGATAAGGCAGTTGTTCATCGCCTTATATACCTCGTTTGCAGAGTCAACGATAAAGTTTACAAGACTCTCGCACTCCGCAAGTGCCGTACAGCTGATGGAGATAACAGTTTTGGGAATAGTGATACCGATAACTCTCTGACGTCTGCTTGTGGTGGGCTTTTCTTCCTCCTCGTCAGTGGAGCTTTCGTTTGACCAAAGAGAAATTGTTTCCTCCTCTGCAACGTCAAGGGCGTTATCGCCGATTGCCACTACGGGCAAGCCCTCGTATTCTTCGGGAACGTTTACGTGAGCGTCCGTGCAGTCACCAAGTCCGACAAGGACGTATCCTGTGCCTTCCTCGTTAAGCTCAAACAAAAGACCGTTTGATGCATTTTTGTTGTATGCACAACCCGTGCAAATACCGTTTTCGTCAAAGCTGTGAGCGTCAAGGTTGATCTTCAAGCTTTCGGAAACGGTTTCGTCAACGCGAGTTGCTTTAATGTTTTGCCAGTGCTGATTTTCATCGTAGAGCCATTTTGTGTTAAATGAAACAAGACTAAGGGGTTCGTTTACACCCTCACCACACTTGGTGCAGATGCGCTGGAAATAGTATCCGTTGCCATCGTGTATAACGGAGCCACCCTCTCCAACCTCATGCTGACATACAACTACGGGGGGATTTTCAACATTGGGAGTTGTACATGCAGTGAAAAGAAGGAGTGTTGCGATCGAAAGAGCGATCATTCTAATGAGTAGATTGGTTTTCATATTTTTTCCTCCAATTTCTTGTGTTGCCACAATGTTCATTATAGCACCGTAAAAATAGGATGTCAATGTATTTATTTAATTTTTATGAACACTTTCAGTCCCTATATATTGACACAGCTCGGTAAGATGTGATAAAATTAGCACAAGAGATAGTAAAAAATGAACGCGCTAATATAAATTGAAATTTATCGGGGAGTTTAAAAGGTTAGTTTAAGAAAAGAGGATGCCACTTTTTGGGAAAAGTGTCCGCGAACCCCCAAAACTCGGCTTCGCTCGTTTCGGGGAACCCCGGCGCGCAAAAACCTTTTAATCAGCTTCGCGCAATAGCCATATAGTTTGTGCTGA
>JBGVNP010000004.1:0-2270 GCA_045125655.1 Eubacteriales bacterium
ACTCGGAAGACTTTACGATCCCGACTACGTAACCAATCACTTCAAAGTGATTCTGAAGCGGAATAAATTGCGGGACATACGCTTCCACGAGTTGCGGCACTCCTGCGCGTCCTTGCTACTCGCAAAGGGAATACCGATGAAGATGATTCAGGACTGGCTTGGACACTCGGATATGTCGACTACGGCGAATATTTATAGCCATATTGACAGCACGAGTAAAAGAGAGACGGCACAGGCGATCGGCGAGCTGCTTGGGTGAGGGAATGGAGAAGAAAAGGGCTACCGTGGTGGTAGCCCTTATGAGATTAATAATTCGACAAATTGGAGTTTGACAGTTATTTAACTGCCTTAATGGTGTATGTTGCTCCCCAATTATTCAACACCTCTACGGATGCAAATCCCGCTTCAACGAGAGCTTCAAGCTCGTGTTTCACGGTAAGCGGTGTATCATAATGGTAAAACTCGTCATCGGTAATACCTTGTTCTGTTTTCAGAGCTATCAAATTGTTTCGGTGCATCCGTTCCTCATCATCGGATAAGGAAAAATAATCCGTGAGTATAAAATAGCCATCATCCTTTAATGCGATATGCAATTTAGAATACAAGCCCACCTTTTCTTCTTTTGTGAAATGGTGCAAACTCTCCACCGATACAGCGGCATCAAACACATTCTCACCAAGCGGCACATCAAAATATGAGCCAAGAATCAAGGTTATATCCTTGCCAACGAATTTTCGTTGAAGCTCGGTTAGCATTCCTTCCGAAAGGTCTATTCCCGTAACCTTTGCCGAAGAATTAAGCTTATAATATTCTTGCAGTTCCAATCCTGTACCGCAACCCAAATCAAGTATGCAACAGTTTTCAGCGGTCGGTAATTGTTTTGCCGTAAAAGGATAGAACTCACTTGCACATTCGATATTAGTCATCATATGACTATCATATCCGTCAAGTCTTGCCTCAAAGAAGTCACTCATTTTTTCAAGCATACATAACCTCCGACAAGTTCTTATTTGTTCATTTCGTTGACAGTATCACACGGTCTCGCCGTCATTTCTACCCATGCTGGACGGAATCCGCTTTTTATCGCATTGCGAACAGACTTTACGTTACACCACGCGGCACAGTAAAACGGAACCTTACCGCGCCGAAGAATTTCGACAGCAAGTCGACTTGTAAGAGCCGAGGCAATACCTTGTCTGCGATATTCCGGCAACACGTCAATGCCAATTTGCCACATTGTATCACAATCGGCTGAACAGCCTGCAAGGCCGATAAGCTTTCCTTTGTCATACGCACCAACGCCAAGCACATCAAGGTGTTTTCTGCTCTCGCAAAGAGCGTTCGACCATTCGGGGAGATATAGATCGACAAAGTCCTCTTGCGTTAAGATGCGAAGTTCATAGAAGCAATCAAGCGGACGAAGAACGTTCATATCCGGCAAAAAATACTCTGCCATAAAGCAAATTTTTTGCCCTTTTTCCATCAAAGCATCGTTCAAAACGTGTAGATTGGGCGTTTCAAATAAGTGCTCGATAGGATATTTATTTATATAAATTTCGGCAATCTCACGAAATTCCGGAGAAACCGATGCTACAACGTTGTTCCCGTAAGAAACGAGTTGACAGAAAAAGGAAGCTTCAAATACTTCCTTGCATTGTCGCTCTGCATTGATAGCACAATTATGTTTTCTTCTTTTTCAAAGTCACTCGCATCGGCGCACAGATCGTTGGCAGATTGCGCCATTGCAATCTTTAATATTTCGTGATTTGTCATTTCTCTTATCTCTACAAATTCTTATTTCCCTAACTGTTCGACCTATTGAAATTTACTTGCGGCAATATACGGTAATTGCTTCACAGATAAACGCAGCAGTACCATCAGCGTGCTTATCGATGTTGTTCTTGAAGCGCTCATCTGCAACATACATTTGACCGAGGCCTGCCAAAATCTCGTTTGTACAAAGATAGTAGTTCTCGGTGATATGGCTCTGCAGCATTTTCACAAGGTTCTGTACCTCTTCAGAATCAGGCGTTTCGCTCTTTTTCATGCATATCGCAAACTCCGCCATAATGTGGTCCATTCCCACGGCAAGGTCACTCCACTTTTGCTTGGAGTAATTCTTGGTCCGCTCTGCATGTTCCTTGTATGCGTCCGTGCTACCCCATTTTTCTTTGGCTTCTGCCTTATGTTTTTCAAATTCGCTGTTGTCAAATGCTTTCATAACATTTTCTCCTTTCACGGCACTGTCAATGGCGGAAATCAGCCGCTCT
>JBGVNP010000005.1:0-1801 GCA_045125655.1 Eubacteriales bacterium
CGGTATCAGTTGGTGTTGGCGTTGGTATCAATGCTCTCATTTCACGAAATTTGGGTATTGGAAATCGCGACAAGGCGGATAAAATCGCAGGACAGGGATTGTTCCTCGCGATTGCAAGCTACGCTCTCTTTGCCATTGGCGGTTCACTTCTCTCTCGTCCTTATTTCGAGCTCATGACAACCGATATCACTGATGTCCTTGCGAGAGAAGCTGTAATCGATATGGGTGTTGCTTACCTCAGAATATGCTTTATCGCTTCCTTTGGACTTTTTTGTCAGGTAGTTCACGAAAAATACATGCAAGCAACGGGCAAAACGACCCTTTCAATGATCACTCAGCTCGTTGGCGCAATTTTCAACATCATTTTTGACCCCATATTTATTTACGGTTTAGGATTAGGAATTGCGGGCGCTGCGTGGGCAACCGTTGGCGGTCAGATACTCTCCGGTGTTGTGGGAGTATTGCTTCACCACTATAAAAACAGAGAGGTTCGTCTCAAGCTCCAATACGTTAAACCCGACACGAAAATTATTGGCGAAATATTCAAAATTGGCTTGCCCTCAATCCTTATGAACTCCATAGGTTCGTTTATGACGGCAGCCTTCAACAAGATCATTATGCCCCTCTCCGAGTATGCCGTAAACATCTTTGGAATTTATTTCAAGCTTCAAAGCTTCGTATTTATGCCCGTTTTCGGCTTCAACAACGGTATGATATCAATCGTTTCTTACAACTACGGTGCAAGAAAGAAAAAGAGAATGCTTAGAACCATCAAGCTCGGTCTCATTTATGCGGTATCCTTTATGCTCTTCGGCTTTGCGGTGTTCCAAATATTCCCCGAGGCACTTCTCTTGATGTTCAATCTCAGTGATGAAGCCATAGCCACTGTTGGCATTTACGCGCTTCGCACTATCTCAATAAGCTTTATTTTTGCAGGATTCTCCATTATTTGCTCTGCGGTATTCCAGTCATTGGGTTATTCCCTTTTCTCAATGTTCGTTGCTATCGGACGTCAGCTCGTCACACTCCTTCCCGTAGCATTCTTGCTCTCCTTGACAGGGGATATCAATGCGGTTTGGTGGTCATATCCCATCGCTGAATTCGTATGCTTGATTTTGAGCGTTGCTTTCTACATATACATTTACAAGCGCAAAATAAAAACGATACCCGACGACGTATAAGGAGTTATTATGTACAAAATAATATTTTTAGTTCTACTCTTAGTTAAATTCTTTTGGAGCTTGACTCTCCAGCTCCTCTCAAACAAGCAGGTCGGCAAGCCTCTCCCCAAGAGTGTTCAAGGCATATATGACGAAAGTGAATACAACAAGTGGAGAAGCTACAACAACAAAAAGGACAAGCTTCACCTTGCATCAAATGCAATTTCGCTCGTCTTTAATATCGTATTGTTCTGCACAAATATTATTTCCGTTGTTTATTACGCGCTCCCCGGCGACGTAATGGTAAAATCCATGCTCTTCTTCCTTTTGATAGGACTTGTGGAGACAATTATCTCCCTCCCCATTGATTATATTTTTAATTTTAAGATTGAAGCGGAGTTTGGATTTAACAAGGTAACTCCCAAAATATTTATTGTCGACACAATAAAGAACTACATTATCGGCAACGTACTCAATATCGCCATTTTCGGTCTTGTGCTCCTTGCATACAACCTTCTTGGTGACTATTTTGGAATCATCGCATTCTTGGGACTCGCCGTTCTTATGATTCTCATTAGCGCATTCTCCAGTGTATTTTCCAAAATATTCAACAAATTCACCTCTCTTCCCGAGGGTGAGCT
>JBGVNP010000006.1:0-17341 GCA_045125655.1 Eubacteriales bacterium
CCTAAAATCGCATCAAGCGACTGTATATTCTTTCTGTAATCCGTCGATAGTTTATTCATTCATAAATAAGCCCTTTCGCTTTTTATGAATAGTATTGACAAAATTTTGAAATATATTTTATTGACTTTCAAATTTTGATTTATTGGTGTGTTAGTTTGTATTAATAACGGACAGTCGGGGTCGCCTGTCCCTACAACGATGGTACTGATTCTAGGGTAAGATAATAGCCATATTGATAGCAAAATGGCTACGAATGTATAAACGATATATCACAAACCTCGTAGGGACAGGCGTCCTCGACTGTCCGCAATCAATCGTAAACTAATTTTTTTAATCCTCGCTAAACCCCAATTTATAAAAGCATTTTATACTATTTAATTGTAAATAAAATGTAAATTTTAGTTTACTGTGTGCTAAATTTGGAGAATATATGGTATAATGAGCTATATATTATTATATTATTTTTATTTAGTTTAACGCGAGGGCGCGCGTGTGCGCGCGCACGAGAGGAACGCTGAATAGCGTTATAGATAACTAAATTTCAATGAAAGGTAGGTTCAAGGTGTCTAACAGTGCATATTTGGAAGAGATCAGACTCGTTTGGAACATAGTTTACGAATCGTTCAGTGATTCGTTTGCAACCTCTACACGCGAGCTTTGGTTTAAGGATCTTACAGTTGAAAATTACGAGGACGGCGTTATTACCATGGGCATCAAGAGTGAGCTCAAGCACAAAACGCTGACCGAAAAATATACAGGGGAGCTTTCCCGCCGATTCTCCGAGGAGCTTGGCTTTGACGTTATTGTAAACATCATCTTCACAGGTGTTCCGCTCGACACGGAAGAGGCAAAAAGAAAGATAATGGAAAAGGTGTCAATGGGTGATCCCTCTTGGCGTCTTGAGCAGGAGAAAAAGCGCAGAGAAGAGGAAGAGAAAAAGAAGGCGGAGAGTGCCGTATCCGACCATCACGTCGGCTCGACAATACCACCCTTCAATTTTGAATACACCTTTGACAATTTCATTGTTGGCTCATCCAACAAATTTGCTCACGCTGCTTGCGTTGCGGTTGCGAATATGCCTGCGAAGAATTACAATCCGCTTTTCATCTACGGTCCCAGTGGAATCGGTAAAACTCACTTGCTTTACGCGATCACAAACCACTTGAGATCGAAGAATCCCAACATCAAGGTTATCTACATAAAGGGTGAGGATTTCACCAACCAGATGATCGACTGCCTTTCACGTCAGGCGATGCCTGAGTTCCGTGAGAAATACCGCGACTGCGACGTGCTTCTCATTGACGACATTCAGTTCATCGCGGGCAAGGTTTCAACGCAGGAGGAATTCTTCCACACCTTTAATGCACTCTACGAGGGCAGAAAGCAGATAATCCTCACGAGTGACCGTCAGCCCAGAGAGATCAAAACTCTTGAGGACAGACTTAAAACTCGCTTTGAATGGGGACTTATCGCGGACATTCAGGTTCCCGATCTTGAGCTTCGTATCGCAATTATTAAAAAGAAGGCAGAGCAGGTTGGAATTGAGGTTCCCGAGGACGTGCTCACGTTCCTTGCAGAAAATCTTCGCTCCAACATCCGTCAGATAGAGGGCGCGATCAAAAAGCTCGGCGCGAGGGTGTTCCTCACGGGCGAGAAGATTGATATGGACCTCGCACGCGGATGCATCAGTGAGCTTCTCGGCGGTGCAGAGCCAACAAGCGTGACCGTGGAGAAGATATTCTCATCAGTCTACCAGAAATACGGAATTAAAAAAGAAGATCTCATCTCCACAAAGAGAAGCAAGGACGTTGCCTTTGCGCGTCACATCACAGTGTTCATCATTCGCGAGGTAACGGAGATGTCACTGCCCAATATCGCAAAGATATTCAATAGAGATCACTCAACCATCATCAGCTCAATCGAAACGATCGAGCGCCGCATCATTACGGACAGTATGCTCGATTTTGAAATAAAAGAGATAATTAAAGAGGTTTCGCCTAATTTGTAATAGCAATATTCGCACAACCCCATGGCTTTGGGGCGAAGCACTTTAAAAAAGTTTTTTGCTTCTTTTTTTCAAAAAAGAAGAGTCGATATAACTAACTAATTAACTAACTTTCTTAAAAGAATGGAGATAAACAATTATGAAGATCAGATTCAACAGACACGAGCTTGCAGCGGCTATCGCACCTCTTATGAGCTGCGTATCCACAAAGGTAACAGTACCTGCTGCAGAAGGTATTCTTATTGAAGCTAAGTTCCCCAACGAATGCATTTTGACTACCTTCGATCTTGAAAAGGGTATGAGAGTAACAACTCACGCCGAGGTAATTGAAGAGGGCAGCTACATAATCAATGCAGTAAAGCTCAATCAGACGCTCCGCGTTATGCCCGCCGATGAAATCGAGCTTGACGTAGATTCAAGAAACGTAGCTTCCATAGTATGCGGCAAATCAAGCCACAAGATGAACGCTCTTGCAGGATCTGATTTCCCTGCAATCCCCAAGCTCGAATCCAACGACGCTTTCTCTGTAAAGCAAGCAGACCTTAAGGAGATGTTTGGACAGACAATGTACGCTATGGGTGTCAACGACCAGAGAAACATTCTCAACGGTACGTTCGTTAAGATGCTCAACAATCAGCTCACAATGGTGTCCTGCGACAACTTTAAGCTCGCTAAATGCGATAGAACTATTGAATATACAACCGAGCAGGAATATGCAGGAACATTTAGAAATGCGTTTATTTTGCCCGTTAAAACGGTTAACGAGCTTGTTAAGCTCCTTTCCGACAATAAGGAAAAGACAACTCGCGTATTCATGACAAGAAAGAATATCGTTTTCGAGATCGGCGAGATCATCTTCTTTAGCCGTCTTATCGAGGGCGAGTATCTTGATTACGATAGAATAATCATCAAAAATCACAAATACAACGCAGAGGTTGACCGCGACGAGCTTATCTCCGCTCTTGAGCGTGCGGCTCTCGTTACAGAGGAAAAGATCGCCGGCTCACTCCGTAGTCACGTTAAGCTCATCTTTGACGGCGGACTCCTCAAGATCACTGCTACATCCAGCGCAGGCAGCACGTACGACGAAATTGAGATTGAGGATATCGGTGCGCCCCTTACAATTGGCTTTAACAACCGTTACCTCATCAACTCTGTGAGAGCGTGCAACGCGGAAAGAATTAAGCTTTCTCTTTCCAGCCACCTCTCATCCCTCAACATCGTTCCCGCAGAGCCCAAGGAGGGCATTGAAGAAGTGTTCATGCTCCTTCCTGTAAGACTTAAGGACTAATTTATTTAAAATAAAAATATGCTTTGTAAAAAAGTGGAGCTCTGCAATTTTCGCAACGCGGAGAGCGAGGTCGTTGAATTTGATAGCGGCATAAACGTTCTTCACGGCGAAAATGCGCAGGGAAAAACCAATCTGCTTGAGGCGATCTATTACGTTTCGCTCGGAAAGAGCTTTAGAACAACTCATGACACGGAGATAATCCGCTTTGGTGAGGAGTTTGCCTCTGTTTCGCTCGATTATGAGAGCGAGGGCAGGGTGCAGAACATCACTATGCGCTTTTCCGACAAGCAGAGAAAAAACGTTACTCACAACGGCGTTAAGATAACCAAGCTCTCGGAGCTTGTAGGCTCGTTCCGTGCGGTCCTCTTTTCGCCCGATCATCTGCAGATGATAAAGGACGGTCCGTCACTTCGCAGAAACTATCTCGACGTGGCGATCTCGCAAATAAGACCGATGTATCTTTATTCCTTGCAGAAATATAATAAAATTTTAAAAAATCGCAACGCGCTCATAAAAAAAGCCGAGGAGGATCGCGCGACCTTTGATTCAACGATTGATTTCTGGTCTGCTCAGCTCGCTCACGAGGCGGCAATAATTGCCAAGGCAAGAGTGGAATACGTTGCGCGCTCGGGTGAGATAATTGCCGACTTCTACAAGAGAATGTGTGCAAGCGGTGAGATAGACGAAACGCCCGAATTTATCTACGCGGGCTCGGCTAAGCAGGAAGCAGAGGACTATTTCGATCTTGAAAAGACCGAGAAGAGCTTTCTTCGATTGCTAAATGACTTTCACGAGCGCGAGATTGCCGCAGGAGCTACTCTTTACGGTATACACAAGGATGATATAATAATCAATCTAAATAGCAAAAACACGCGTCTTTACAGCTCCCAGGGGCAGCAACGCTCATTGGCGCTCGCTATGAAGCTCGCTGAGGGTGAAATATGCAAGATGGATTGCGGCGAGTATCCCGTCTTTCTCTTCGACGACGTTTTCTCCGAGCTTGATTCGGGCAGAAGAAAGAATCTTTTGCGCGAGATCACTGACAGGCAGGTCATCATCACCTCTTGCGAAAGCGATATGGAGCTCGGTATCCCCTTTAAGCGTATTGAGGTCGCAGGGGGAAGGTATAGTAGTTAGTTTAAGAAAAAACGAGGGTCGCTTTTTGAAAAAAAGCTCCGCAAAAACTTTTTATGGCGGCTTCGCCCGGACGCCGTGTAGTTTGTGCGCTTGGGTTTCTACTGACTTTACGTAAATTTTCGATAATTTGCAAACAAATTATCGGTACGCTCACTAAAATCCTTTTACGAAAACAAGTTTTCGCCAAGGATTTCACTGACCGCACTACGAAAATCACTCCTACGGAATGATTTTCTAAAATTTACTTACTATGTGCCACAGTTTAAAGTCTGTGCTAACAAAGAAATGGTTAGTTGAAGTATCAAATTACAGTTTTTCGAAGCAGGGGTTCCCCGAAACAAGCGAAGTCGAGTTTTTGGGGTTCACGGTGCTTTTTCTCGAAAAAGAACGATTCTTATTTGTAACTATTCTTATTTGTAACTATCCTTATTTGCAACTACCCACTGACAGTTTTATGTCGCCAAGTGGTTAATAAATTATGAATTTGTGGAAAGATTTTGAAAATCTCCACAGTTTTTCCACAAGTGTTTAAAGGTATGTGGAAAAGTGATGTAAAAGTTTTTGAAAATTCGGAAAAGCGTTGATAATACTGAATTTTTGAGCTGTTGAAAACCTTTCGCAGTAAGGGAAAAGGCGAGCAGAAATTGACGAAAATTCGTCGCTCTGCGGAAAAACTTATGACAAAAAGCTCTTTCCACAGGATTTTGTGGAAAAGTCAAAAATCGGCAAAAAATCACTTTTTTCGATTTTTCACGCTTTAGCGACAGATTTGTGTCGCGGTGGCGAGTGAGTGGCAGAGTTGTCCACATTTTGTCCTAAAATTTTACACAGACAATCCACAACCCTAAGATGTGTCAAAAGCCCAGCAAAATCAAGCGTTTGAGGAGCTTTTCCACAATTCCCACAGCCCCTATTATTTACTAAAACTAATTATTTATTAATTAATTTATTTCATTCATTTCGTTTTATAGCGCGCGAGAAAGAAAAAATTTTTTGAAGGATTTTTTATATGACGAAATCCTGTCGCGCACCATAGGACGAAATGTGCTACAATCTTTTGAGAGGAGATACTAAGATGATATATCTCAACGTCGGCGGCGGAAAGAGTATTAAAGAAAAGGATATTGTCGGTATCTTCGATATGGATACATCCACCGTGTCATCCGTAACCCGTAAGCTTCTCTCCGAGGCGGAAAAGAATAAGCGCACCGAATCTCCCTCACTTGAAATCCCCAAGTCGTTTGTTCTTTATAAGTCCGATGACGGCACTGTTAAAGTCTGCTTCTCGCAGTTCTCGTCTGCGTCACTCTTGGGTAGAGTAAAAGAATAAATTAGCTTGCCTTGGGGACGCTCAAGCCGCGCGGGCTCCTGCTTTTTTAAGGAAAAAGTAGGCAAAAACCTTTTTACTCGCTTCGCGCAACAGCCGTGAAGCTTGTGCGGAACGATTTGCGCGAAATCTTGCTAAGTCAGCACTGACTATATGGCTACTCGCGCGAAGCTCTATTAAAAGTTTTGCGGAGCTTTTTCAAAAAGCGACAGTCGTAATAACTAACTTAAATAACTAACTTAAATAACTATTTCTCTCACATACAAAATTTTGAAAGGAAACAGAAATGGAAAACCTTGAAAAGAATCTCGATCTCGTTGTCGAGCAGAGCTACACTGAAGAAAATATACAAGTCCTTGAGGGTCTTGAGGCGGTAAGAAAGCGTCCGGGTATGTACATTGGTACTACCTCCATCGGAGGACTCCACCATCTTGTTTACGAGATCGTGGACAACTCCATAGACGAGGCGCTTGCAGGTCACTGCGACAAGATTAGCGTAAGGATCAATCCCGACAATTCAATCACTGTTGAGGACAACGGCCGAGGTATTCCCTCTGCGATACATCCCAAGCAGGGAATCCCCACGCCTGAGGTGGTTTATACCATACTTCACGCGGGTGGTAAATTCGGCGGCGGCGGATATAAGATCGCGGGCGGTCTTCACGGCGTTGGTGCGTCCGTTGTTAACGCGCTCTCCGAGTGGCTCGAGCTTGAGGACGTTTACGACGGAAAGGTTTATACCGAGCGCTTCGAAAGAGGCAAGGTAGCGCGCGCGTTCAAATGCGTTGGCGATGCTACGGACAAGCCGAGCGGCGTTAAGGTTACATTTAAGCCCGACCCCGAGATATTCGAGGAGACTGTTTTCGTTTACGAAACTCTTGAGAACAGAATGCGCGAGCAGGCGTTCCTTAATGCAGGCGTTCGCATAGTTCTTGAGGACGGCAGACTTGAAGAGCCCGTTGCAAATGAATTTATTTACGAGGGCGGTATCAAGAGCTTTGTTACACATCTCAACAACAACCGTCACAACGAGCTTATTCACCCCGAAGTTATTTATATGCGCGGTGAGAAGGGAACGAGTGTTGCTGAGGTTGCACTTCAGTACAATGACAGCTACAACGAGCTTATTCTCTCGTTCGCTAACAATATGCACACCATTGAGGGCGGTACTCACGAGACCGGCTTTAAGGCGGCCATCACAAAGGTGCTTAACGATTACGCGCGCAAGGTGGGAATCCTTAAGGACAGCGACAAGAATTTAAGCGGTGAGGACGTTCGTGAGGGTCTTTGCGCCATCATCAGCGTAAAGCTTGAGGACGCGCAGTTTGAATCACAGACAAAGGCAAAGCTCGGCAACAGTGAGGTAAGAACGCTCGTTGAAGGCATTGTCAATGCAAAGCTCTCCGAATACTTTGAAGAAAATCCGTTCGTTGCGAAGAATATACTTGACAAGGCACTTGCGGCATCTCGCGCAAGAGAGGCGGCAAGAAAGGCAAGAGAGCTTACTCGCCGCAAAGGCGTGCTTGGCGGCTCCACTCTTCCCGGCAAGCTCCGTGACTGCCAGGAGAGAAGAGTTGAAGTAACCGAACTCTATCTCGTAGAGGGAGACTCCGCGGGCGGCTCTGCTACGCAGGGAAGAAACTCCAAATTCCAAGCAATTTTGCCTCTTCGCGGTAAGGTGCTTAACGTTGAGAAGACGAGAATCGACAAGGTTTATTCCAACCAGTCGCTCATCCCGATCATTCAGGCACTCGGATGCGGTATCGGTGAGGAATTTGATATTGCCAAGCTCCGTTACGGCAAGATAATCATTATGGCGGATGCCGACGTTGACGGATCGCATATCAGAATTTTGCTTCTCACGTTCTTCTTCCGTCACATGCGTCAGCTTATCGACGACGGACACATCTATCTTGCACAGCCCCCTCTTTACAAGGTTTATAAGAGAACGGGCGGCAGAAATCAGCAGGAATATTACGCTTTCTCCGACGCGGAGAGGGACAAATACATTGAAATGCTTGGCGGACATAACGTTGAGGCAGACCGCTATAAAGGTCTTGGTGAGATGGACGCAGAGCAGCTTTGGGAGACTACTATGAATCCCGAAACAAGAACGCTTCTTAAGGTTACTACCGAGGACGCTGCGGCATGTGACGCTATGTTCTCACTCCTCATGGGTGACAAGGTAGAGCCAAGACGCGAGTTCATTGAGCAGAATGCTAAATTTGCAGAAAATCTTGACATTTAAGGAAAGGAGAGTTTGACAAAACCATGGCAGAAGTTAAAAATCACGATAGCGACAGAATTGAATTTTCCGAACAGAAGATCATTGACGTCGAAATGAAAAAAGAAGTTGAACGCTCCTTTATAGAGTATTCAATGTCAGTTATTGCGGCGCGTGCGCTTCCCGACGTGCGCGACGGTATGAAGCCCGGTCAGAGAAGAATCCTCTACGCTATGTATGAGGATCATCTTACGAGCGACAAGCCATTTAGAAAATCCGCTACCACGGTAGGTAACGTTCTTGGACGTTATCATCCCCACGGTGACGCGGCTGTTTACGGCACGATGGTTCGTATGGCGCAGGACTTTTCTTACAGATACACACTCGTTGAAGGTCACGGAAACGTCGGCTCCGGTGACGGTGACGGCGCAGCCGCTTACCGTTATACCGAGGCGCGTCTTTCCAAGATTTCCGACGAGCTTATGAGAGATCTCGACAAGAACGTTGTTGTTATGACCAAAAACTTCGACAACCGTCTTGACGAGCCAACTGTTTTGCCCGCGCGTTTTCCGAACCTTCTTGTAAACGGAAGCGTTGGTATCGCCGTTGGTATGGCGACCAATATCCCCACACACAATCTCGGTGAGGTTATTGACGGCACTATCTACAGAATGGACAATCCCGAATGTAGCGTTGAGGAATTGATGGAATACATCAAGGGTCCCGATTTCCCCACGGGCGCGACTGTTTACGGCGTCAACGGTATAATTGATGCCTACAAGACGGGTAGAGGACGCATTGTTGTCCGCGCGAAAGCAAAAATCGAAGAAGAAAACAGAAGAATTATCTTTACAGAGATTCCCTATATGGTAAACAAGTCCACTCTCTGTGAGAGCATAGGCAATCTTGTAAACGAAAAGAGAATAGACGGCATAACCGACATTCGTGACGAATCGGGACGCGCAGGTATGAGAATCGTTATCGAGTACCGCCGCGACGCGAACGCGCAGGTAATTCTCAATCAGCTTTATAAATTCACACAGCTCCAGGAGACGTTCGCGGCAAATATGCTCGCGCTCGTTAACAACGAGCCGAAAACTCTTTCTCTCCCCGAGATCCTCGACCTCTATATCGAGCATCAGGAGAGCGTTATTAAGAGAAGAACGCAGTACGATCTTGACAAGGCGCTCGCGCGTCAGCACATCCTTGAGGGATACAAGATCGCAAACGATAATATCGACGAGATCGTTGAGCTTATGAAGACCTCAAAGTCGATCCCCGACTCCAAAGAGAGATTGATGGAAAGATACGGTCTTTCCGAGCTTCAGGCGCAGGCGATTGTCGAGATGACTCTTGGACGTCTTACAGGTCTTGAGCGTCAGAAGATCGAGGACGAGCTTGCTCGCCTTGCAGCTCTTATTGCCGATCTCCGCGACATTCTTGCTAATGAGTGGAGAGTTAAGGACATTATCAAGAGCGAAATGCTTGAGATAAAGAGAAAGTTCTCCGACGAGAGAAGAACGGAGATCGTTCCCGCAGAGGACGACATTCTTCTTGAGGACCTTATCGAGCGTCACGAGTGCGTTATCACACTCACTCACGCGGGATACATCAAGCGTCAGCCGGCAGATACCTACTCCGCACAGCACAGAGGCGGCAAGGGTATCATCGGTATGACCACCAAGGAAGAGGATTTTATAGAGAAGGTTATCGGTGTACATTCTCACTCCTACCTTATGTTTTTTACCAATATCGGTAAGGTGCATATGAGAAAGGCATATCAGATCCCCGAAGCGTCGCGTACGGCAAAGGGAACGTATATGGCGAATATTATCGAGCTTGAGGACGGCGAAAAGATCACAGCCATGATCTCCGTTCCCGAGTTTAACGACACAGAGTATCTTATCATGGTTACCAAGTACGGTATCATCAAAAAGACACTCCTTTCCGAATACGAATATCAGCGCAAGGGCGGTAAGCGCGCGCTCAATCTCGACGAGGGCGACGAGCTTGTGTTCGTAATGCGTACACAGGGTGAGAGCGGTCTTGTTCTCGCAACGAAGATGGGCTCCGCAGTCCGATTTGACGAGCGCAACGTTCGTGTTATGGGACGTGTTGCGCGCGGTGTAAGAGGCATCAAGCTCCGCGAGGGCGACTACGTTTGCGGTGTTGCAGTTGTTGATGAAACGAAGAAGCTTATCACGATCACTGAAAACGGCTACGGAAAGAGAACTGAGTTCTCCGACTTCCGTGAGATGAAGAACCGCGGCGGTAAGGGTATTATATGCCACAACATTACCGATAAGACAGGACTTCTTGCGGGTATTTCCGTTGTTGACGACGACAGTGATATTATGATGATCACCGACGCAGGTCAGATGATCCGCGTACCCGTTTCCGACGTGCCTACGTATTCACGTAGCGCGGGCGGCGTAATAGTTATGCGCCTTGCTGACAATCAGCATATAGTGAACTTTACGCGCGTAGCACACGAGGATCCCGAGGACGATCTTGCACCTGCAGTTGCGCCCGCTAATGGTGAGGAATCACCTGAGGTAGAGGTGGTTGAAGAAGCTGAAGCGGTTGAAAAAACAATCGACGCTCGCGAAACAAGCGAAGAATAATTTTAATAATTGTAATTACTAAAATGCCCCAAAGGGCAAAAGCGCAGAGAGGGCATATAGCCCATCTCTGCGCTTTTTGATTTGTTTTAAATTTTAAAAAAGCATTACACTTTTTTAAAAATTTGTTGTCTATATTTATAGAGAAAATAATTATTTGTTGTTTTTTTAAAAAATATTTGGAAAATTTGAAGAATTTCTCCTAAAAAATAGGTATTATATTATAGAGCAATTAAAAAGCTCAACTATGTAAAAGGAGGAATCGTTCAATGAAAAAAGGAAAATTTGTTCACGAGAGGAGAAAACATATGAAAAAAAGAGTTAGTATCATACTTATCTTCACCATTATTATTTCGTCAATATCACTTGTTGGTTGCGGAGAAAATTTCGAAGAACAAATATTTGAAAAGTTACAAAATACGTATCTTCTTGACACACCGCTTAGCAGATTCTTTTTGGATAATGAATTTGAAAAAACCATAGACTCTCACCTCGTAATATATATACAAGGTGAAAATGATTCTTTGGATATTGATTTTTTTGGAAGAGATCTTGTTAAAAATATCGAGAGCTTTACTTATGTAAATCGCATAAGGTTTAATCCCTACGATCCCGATTCGCGTATACGTTGCACACGGTATGTAGTTGAATTACATCAAAATAGCAAAATTAATCTTTTGTATGTGGCCTATAGATTGTCAAAGCTACCCGGAGTATTCACCGTAGATGCTTTTGTGGCAGGAGATGCGTTGGCTGCAGTTCCTAGTGATATCTACTATAATAGTGAAGATGCCTGGGGGCTTAAATCAATAGGTGCTGAAAAAGTTTGGGATTTTAGCACAGGAATACACAAGGTTTATGTTGGAGTTATTGATACAGGAATAATTAAACATTCAGATTTAGTTAACAATTTAGTGGATGGAATTGATTTCGTTGACCATAAAAACAGTGGTTTTGTTGATGTAGATGGTCACGGAACTCATGTAGCTGGAATTATTGGCGCTATAGGTAACAATGATATAGGAATTTCTGGAGTGAATTGGAATGTTTCTATTATGCCTCTAAAAGCACTTGGTCAAAACGGTAGTTTTGTAAGTGAAACATTATTTGTAAATTCGGTTGAAGAAGCAATTTCTTCGTATGATTACTCTGAAAATCCCATAAGAATATTAAATATAAGTATGGGTATAGATGAATTCCCTTTAGATGATTTCGGAGAAATGTTGAGCTATTATCCAGGATTAATTGTATGTGCGGCAGGTAATGATGGGTCTAACATCGATTATCATCCGTTTTATCCTGCATATTATGGCTCAGATAAATTAGAAGATCCAATAGAAAATATGATTGTTGTGGGCGCAATAGATGATAATGATAATAGATCAATTTGGAATTCAGTTCAATCTTCAAACTATGGTGTTGAAACGGTTGATATTTATGCTCCTGGAACAAATATTTATAGTACATATCTTAATAATTCTTACTACGAAATGAGTGGTACTTCTATGGCGGCTCCGTATGTATCTGGCGTGGCAGCATTGTTGTTATCTATCAATCCTAATCTAACTACATCGCAATTAAAAGATTGTATTTTAAGTGGAGCTGATTTGATTACCATTACACTTCCGTACGGCTCTACACAAGTTGTTAAAAAATTGAATGCGTGGGGGGCATTTAGATATATGCTTGATAATTATATACCTTCCATTATCCTTGGAGAAAACACCGCTCAAGTAAATGTAAATACGGATAAATCGAGTGCATACAAAATTGAAAATAGTCCAATGATAAAAATTGGTATTCCTTATGATGAAGAGTTTATTTTTGAAATTGCAGGCATCGGAAGTAAAGTAAATGCAACACTATATGCTCCAAATATGAGCATTCTTGAAACCGAACAAAATTGGATAAATAATCAATTGACGATTAATTTTACTCAAGAATTGACTAAAGGTACTTATTATTTGATGACATCATATGATAATACAATGGGAGGAAATACGTTAAGCGTTTCGGTATCACACGAACATACTGCTGACAATTACAGTTATTACAACGAAACATTGCATATTAAATCTTGTGCTTGTGGTGCGTGTGCAACAGAAACAAGTTATCATGTTGTTGCTGGTCCAACATTTTTGCAGAAATTCGCTACTTGTATCTACTGTGGCGCTTCAATAGATATTTCTAATGATAATTATCCGTCGATTATGAGCGTAACTAAATACAGTGTAAATGGATCCTATGTTTTGTCAAATGGCATTATAGTTCTCGTTGACGAGGATATTGAGGCATACCTTAACGGCACACTTGTTTTCTACGATAATGATAATTTGCCTGTGGTGCAATAACGGCTAAATAACTATATAGATATTTATCCCCCAAGCGACATATCGCTTGGGGGATTTGTATATTATTTCATTGGTTTTACCAATTACAAATATCTTTTTTGATCTTCAGCACCACTATGGAGATATCGTCGCTTGAGGTGGGGGAATTACATTCCGCTTTGGCGCGGCGAAGGATCTTATCGGCAATTTTTTGCGGCGGATCGTCGGCGATATTTTTCTCGCGCAAAAGCTCGGAGATATAGTCCGAATTATCACCGCCAACAAGCGCGCCGTCGCTCACCATAACGATGAGGTCGCCGTCCTCACACCCAATATTGAGCCGCCCGATGTCAGGAGAGCGCAAAATTCCTATCGGAAAGCTCGGAGAGGCGAGCTTGAATACGTTTTCGCGTCTTAAAACGAAGGTCGGCGCAGCGCCGCTTTTTACGAGTGTGAGCGCACCCGAATAGAGATCAAGCTGCAAAAGGTCCACTGTTGCCGAGCATTCATCCTCGCTCCTTGTGGATTTCGTGCGAAGAACGCTATTGAGCATTCTCAGAGAGGAGTCCATTCTATTGCCCGCATCGAGCATATTGCGAAGAAAAACGTTGCATATCTCACTCGCGAGCGCGGCTTCCTTGCCTGTGCCCATGCCGTCACTTAGCAGTGCGTAGAGGTAATCGTTCTTGTTTTCAAAAATGCTCACGGTGTCGCCGCAGACTCTTTCGCTTTCGCACGCGGCGCTCGCAAAGGCGCAGTCGGCACTGTAGGCGCGCTTCGCCTCGATCTGCATATTGACGGAGCCGAAATTTAACTCAAAGGTCGGCTCTGCAAGAGTCACTCCGCACACGTCCTCAAGTCTTTCAATGAGTGTCTGCACGTCTGCGCTCTGCTCGGAGAGATCGAGTCCGCGCGCAAGGATTTTTAGCTTTCTCTTACCAAAAACCATAACGCTATGCTCACCGTAACCCGCCTCGCTTATCGCGGCGGCTATTTTTTTGCTCATTTTGGTGTCAATTTTAAATTCTTCCTCGTTTTCCGCGATCGCGTCATTAAGTATCACCGAGATCGCATCGTAGTCGAGTGCAAAAATCTCGGTCTTTTCGTTTTGGAACGCTTTTTTGGTGGCTATCGAACAGGCGCGATTGATCTCGCCCACAAGCTCAGCGTGAAAAGGGCATTTCTTTTTAAAATTTTCGGGCAGCTTTTTCACATCCGCCAAGCCGTGTGTGTGGAGCTGTAGTGTTATTTTCTTCATCGCGTCGAGTGCCTGAGCATATTCTGCGCCAAAGCACTCCGCGTGCCTCTCACACCCCTCGCATTTTCTCTCAAAGCTACCCTCACAAATTGAGCGCAGATCGAGCATTGATGGGCGCTTCAGCTTGCTTGAAAGATTGTAAAATATCTCGGATAGCGATGAAAATGAATCTGAGATAGAGCGCAGTCTTTCGTCGCGCAAATTTATTTTTTGCTCGGTCAGTAACGCTTCAAACGGCTCGTCCGCGTCTTTTTTCTCCGCGCGCTTTAAAAAATCGTTTATATCGTCAAAGAGGGAGAGCTTTTGCGCGGCGCAAAAGGTCATTGTAGAGCAGAGAAGTGACGGAAGAACGCTCGCGAGCGCGGATGCGCCGTCAAGATAGATGCCCCAGACAAGTCCCGCAATACACGCCGCCATAGCTCCGCCAAATATCGAGAGTTTATAAATTGAGCAGTATGCCACCGCACTGAAGGCGAGCATTGGCGCATAGATCGGTGCAACGGATGCGCCGAGTATCAGTCCTGCCACTGTGCCATAAAGCACTCCGCGACGGCACGCATAAAGGGTTATAATTGCGCCCACAAAGAGCGGAACGCTCACACCGAGTAAGTTGTACCCCTCAAGCGCGAAAACGAGCGCACAGAGTAAAATCAGGCACGAGAGAGAATAAAAACGCTCCTCGGACGGCGTTATCGCAAACGCTTTTCCCTCGCTCTCCTTTTTTGCGCGCGTCACAAAATAGGGACTAAACAAAAGTGTGGCAATGGGCGTTAAAATAAGATAGAGCATCGCGGCGAAAAGGTCGTAAAAGCGAAATCCGCCCGCGATTATTCTCCACACGCCGACAAGAAATACACCGATCGCGCCGCTCATCACTCGCAGATGCACGTTTTCCGAATAAATATAAGCAAGAGCGGAGAAAAATCCGTCCTTTTCGGGCTTTGATACGCGGTGCTTTCCCTCAAGGAAAATGCTCGCCAGTGTCCTTACGAGCAAGAGCATACACGCGCCGACAATTATGGGAGCATTTATATTGCCGCCCTCGATCGCCGAGAGCAACAAGCCAAGCAAAACAAAGGGCGCATCCCCACCCGATGCCGCGAGCAGTGCAAAGCCGAGGGGGTAGCTCTCAAAAAGCATTTCCCTTGTGCCAAGCAGTGCACTGAAAACAAAAAATGCGAACACTCTTATAACCGAGATTACAAGCCGCCTTTTTTCATCCGCGCTCCTTTTTAGTATCCTGTCCTTTTTTATTTTGGCAGTGGCGTCAAAAACTTTTTCTTTTTCCATTTTTTCGTCCTCTTTTTAGTATTGATGGATAAATTTTACTATTAATCCCTCAAAAAATCGGTCGAAGCACCGCGAAGAACAAAGATATTTTTAAAATTTCAAAAAAAGACTTGCATATTACGGCGAAAAGTGATAGAATTATCTTGAATTACTATGTATAAATTCATTTTTCATTCAAAGGAGATAAAAATGCAAGTCATTCAAGATATATTGAGATTTTTAGACTCACAGTGGGAAAGACCCGAGCTTTTCGGCCCCTATCATATATTTACACTTGTGGCAATGTTTTCCGTGGCGATACTTCTTTGCTTCCTCTGGAAAAAGGGAGTTATCAAAAATCCGAGAAGCGTAATTCTTGGCACCGCGATCATAGTTACTGTATTTGAAATATATAAGCAGATAAACTTTAACGTGGCTTACGATCCCGAGCTTAAATTTTTGGACTATGCTTGGTATGCTTTTCCTTGGCAGTTCTGCTCAACGCCCCTCTATGTTGGACTTTTAGCAGGTCTTACCAATGAAAATCACAAAATACATAAGTACCTTTGCTCATATCTTGCCACCTTTGCAACTTTTGCAGGTCTTGCGGTAATGCTCTATCCCGGTGACGTATTCACCGAGACAATAGGTATCTGTATTCAGACGGTTGTCTGCCACGGCTCAATGGTGGTCGTTGCGATATTCCTTTACTATACGGGTTACGTTAAGACGGAATGGAAAACTCTTTTCAGAGCTATTCCTGTTTTCTCGGTTACACTGTCCGTCGCTATCATCATCAACGAGATCGGTCACGCGGTAGGACTTACCAAGGATCATTTCTTCAATATGTTCTACATAAGCAGACACGAGGATAGTACTCTCCCTGTTTATTCGATGGTACATAATGCTTTGATGGCAGAAAATAAAGCATTCTATCCGCTTTGCGTTATTATTTATGTTGTTGGATTTACGCTTGTTGCGGGAATTATGCTCCTTATCGCGATGGGTATCAAAAAGCTTGGTAGCATTGACTTTGACGCTCAGTATGCCGAGGATGACGAGGCGCGCAGAATAAGAAGAGAGGAGCGCGAAAAGAGACTCTTGGCTCTTGAAGAAAAGAGAAGAGAGGAGCGCGAAAAGGAACGCCGCGAAAAGAAGGAAAAGCAGAAGGAAAAGAAGGAAAAAAGACAGGAAAAGCAGGCGCAGAAAAAGCAGAAAAGAAAAGAACGCGCCGAGGAAAGAGAAGAAAGACGCGACGAAAAACGCTCCGAGGAAGCAAGAGAGCGCAGAAAGCGTAAAAAAGAAAGAAAAGAAAGAAAAAAAGAAAGAAAAGAAAAAGAGAGAAAAGAAGAAAAGCGAATAAAGCAAGCTCGCAAGGATAAAAAGAAGAGGGAGCGCGAGGACGATCGCAAGATCGAAAAGCGCTTGAAGGAAATTGAAAAGCGCGAGAAAAAGGAAAAGAAGGAAGCTAAAAAGGCCAAGGAACAGCAGAAAAAGCTCCTTAAAAAACAGAAAAAGCTTGCTAAAAAGGAAGAAAAGGAATACAAAAAGTGGGTCAAGAAGCAAAAGAAAAACGGCACCTATGATCCCGATACCGATCCTTATCGCAGATAGTTCTCAATAAAAACTAACGCGGAGATGAAATTATCTCCGCGTTTTTTGTTCCTTGTTCTTGGTGTTATATAAATCGGGATTTATCGGGGAGAAGTTAGTTTGAAAAAAATGTGGGGCTTTTTTGAAAAACCGCCCCACACCCCGAAAAACTTAATCGGTTGGTTTGAGCAGATTTTACGTAAATTTTCGATAATTCAAAAATGAATTATCGGTTTAGAAACTCCAATACCGCCCTTACGTACAAGTACGACGGTCGGCATTGTAC
>JBGVNP010000007.1:0-28204 GCA_045125655.1 Eubacteriales bacterium
AGCCTCTCCCGCAGCAGCATATGTATTACTATCAGCCACCATATATACTTTACTGTAATCCTTGAGTATTTCAGGTATATTATTTATAGCTCCAGATGAAATATCGTAGCCCTCCAAGGGAGCTTTGTGAGAACCCATTGAGCAATCACACTGAAATTGTATCATATTTTGTATTCTCCTTTACAAATCATCACCGTTTGTTTCAATAATATGTTTATAGTAATATGCAGAATTTTTGATTGTACGCTTTTGTGTATTGTAATCTATATGTATAAGTCCAAAACGAGGATCATAACCAGCAGTCCATTCAAAATTATCCATTACAGACCAATGCTGATATCCCAAAATAGGAATGTATTCTTCAGTAAAATTTTAGTCAATTCCCCCGAAGCGGGATAAGATGATATTTCATTAATCTTATCAACAATAATCGAACCTGCAATAGCAATTCCACTTTTGGATGCCATATCAGTTACACTCCGCAACAAGTGGCCCTGCAAGTTCTTCAAGGAAGAAAAGCTTGCCCTTAAGTGTAGGAATATATGAACTTGTAATCCAAGGTGTCTTACCATAACGAAGAGTCATCCAAAGTGACAATCCCTGCCACTGCATACCCCTTCCGAAAATACCGTCCGCGCCGCCAATTGCATAATCCGCTTGAAGGAAAATACCGGGGCCTATGGTATTTGCTCTACAAGGAACAAGAGAAGTTCTGGATTTAAAGCTTGTAAGTGCATTTTGCTCAACTGTCAGGGGATGAATTTTAGCACCTATACGATAAGGAGCTTTTTCCCACTCATCATTTGTATCGTAATCAGAAGCAAATGTGGGCTCCCAAAACGCAATATGACACATTCTTCCAATACCATAAACGAGAACAAGCTCTGCTCCCTCCGATTTAAGAGCAGCAATTTTTTGAGGATATGTAGGAAGATTTGCCTTCGTTGCAAAATTTCTCTGATTGGCAGGAACAGTTAATTTCCCGAGAGGATTAAAAAGTGCCTGTTCCATAGCATATTGGAAGGAGCCGGGATTATCAGAAGATAAAGTATTTCCCTCTGCATCTGCCCATTCGTCCATATTAAATGTATATACATGTTCACAAGAAACATCCCAGGCATTAAGAAAATAAACCACCCACTTATACATACCCATAGGTCCAACGGGCAGTATAAATGCTATCTTTTTTCCATTATCTTTAGCAGATTTTATTTTAAGTGCTATCTCATGACCCATGTATGTCTCAAATTCATTAAGATTTCCACATTTTATAGGGTAAAATTCAGGGTTCCAAAAATCTTGACGGTTACATACCGTTTCAGGCACACCTACACATGCATCAATCTTTTCAAAATCCCAACCTGCGGGATAAAATCCTTCAAGGGCAGAACCCTTAACTGTTGATAAAAAATCCATAATTAATATCCTTTCAGAATAAATCGTAATTGTTATTTAGGGTAAAAGTCTTTTAGTTGTGCCCTTTAAATAGACTTGGCACTGACGAAATCCTTCGGCATATTCCACACCACATTGATATCCTCTATATTTTGAACAAGTGCGCACCATATCAGCAAAATCTATATTATCATGCTCCCTCATCCATTCAAGCTGACTCTTATGACACTCAATCATCTCCAGCTTAAGATTAATTTCTTCGGAAATGTCAACATACTCAGTGGGATTAAAATTGACTCCGGATAACGTATCCATATAGTAAATCGGCACTAACTTGGCAGGTTTGTTATACTTTGTCTTATAATTTGGTAACGTAGCAGTAAAACTTGCATCAAATACAAGACGACTCACCGCTGTGTGGTCGGGCATATAGTCTTCGGGACTATGTGTGATAATAAAATCGGGATTGGCATATTTGATAATGTCCACGATTTTATCTCTTGCTTCTTTATTGTTGTCATAAATATCCAGATCATGAAATCCGCCCCAGATCACTTCAATCCCCGCAAGATTTCCTGCACTTTTGGCTTCATTTGCACGAATAATCTGAAGCTCGTCGGGTGAAATCACCACGTGACCAAGATTACCCGAAGAAACATGGCAAACAATTACCGTATCTCCTCTTTTAACGCATTTAGCAAGCGTTCCGGAACAAGCCAGCTCAATATCATCAGGATGAGCTCCTATTGCTAATACTCTCATATTGTCTTCTCCTTTCTTAAATACGTTAACTATATTCTACAATTCTTCATAGAACAAATCAATACACACCATTGCACTAAAAGAGTAAAATAATACACTATATTTTATATTTAAAATTTTTTCACCTAAAATATTGACACATAATTGTTTATATGATAACATTAGAATATGGATAAAAAATACTATAAACACAAACTCGAAAATCTTTTGGTAATAAATAAAATTATTACTATACACTATTTTGAATTTAATAAGAATTATATTAGCCACACAGAATCACACGACTTTTGGGAGCTTGTTTATGCAGATAGCGGCAATCTAATCTGCTCATCGGATAACCGGGAAATAATATTGAAAGAAGGAGAGGCCATTTTTCACAAGCCCAATTCATCCCATTCTCTTAGAGCAGACGGCAAACACTCCCCTAATGTTTTTATTATTTCTTTTGAGTGTAAAAACGAAGCAATTCATTTTTTTGAAAATCGCATTATAACTATAGATACCTATTTGCGCCCATTAATTTTTTCTATTATAGAGGAAAGCAAACGCACATTCTTTTTGCCATATCCCGATCCCTCACTAAAAAAGATGGAGTTACTTTCAAATCCTTCACTCGGCGGACAGCAATTAATTAAAAATTATTTGGAATTGCTATTAATCAATTTGATGCGTAACGATATTGACCACAATGATTCAAACACAGTTTTCTTGTCTCAAGAACAATTTGATGAATTAATCAGTGATAGAGTAATCGAATATATGCAAAGACATATTAACGAAAGGCTTTCAATCTCTGAAATTTGCAAAGTTCTTCACTACAACAAATCATATATTTTCAGACAGTTCAAAAAAACCACTGGCACATCACTAATGGCATATTTCAACATGCTAAAAATAAAAAAAGCAAAGCACATGCTACGTGATAGTGATAAATCAATCCAAGATATATCAGAATCATTATCTTTTAATAACCCTAATTATTTTACCAAAGTTTTTAAAAAACATACAGGTTACACACCATATACATATAGAAAAATACAGCTAAAAAGATAGTATTTTATGCTGTGTTTTAAAAATCCTGTACCTCCTTTATATGAGTAAATTAAAATATTAACTTATATTCTACTATATAAATAAAAACGATTTGATAATTATAAAACAAAAATTCACTCCTCAAAGTAAATTTTTTATTGACATACGAATTAATATAGGGTATAATAAAGAAAAGATTGATAAATCTTTAACTATCTTAAAGGAGAATATAACTATGGCAAGATTTGTGCTTAATGAAACGTCCTATCACGGCAAGGGCGTTATTGCTGAAATAGCAACTGAAATCAAAGCTCGTGGATTTAAAAAAGCGTTTGTTTGCTCTGACCCCGATCTTATTAAATTTGGTGTTACAAAAAAGGTATTAGACGTCCTTGACGGCGCAAATATCCTTTATGATGTTTATTCAAACATCAAACCCAATCCCACAATTGAAAACGTGCAGACAGGTGTTGAAGCATTCAAAGCAAGCGGCGCTGACTGTATCATAGCAATCGGTGGTGGTTCTTCAATGGACACTGCAAAGGCAATCGGTATCATTATCGAAAACCCTGAATTTGCAGACGTTCGCTCTCTTGAGGGCGTTGCTCCCACAAAGAACAAGTGCACACCCATCATCGCAGTTCCCACAACTGCGGGTACTGCTGCAGAGGTTACAATCAACTATGTAATCACAGATGCTGAAAACAATAGAAAGATGGTTTGTGTTGACGTTCACGACATTCCCGTAGTAGCAGTTGTTGACCCCGATATGATGGCTTCTATGCCCAAGGGACTTACAGCAGCAACCGGTATGGATGCTCTCACACACGCAATTGAGGGTTACATCACAGCAGGCGCTTGGGAAATGAGCGATATGTTCCATATCAAGGCTATAGAGCTTATCGCAAAGCACCTTCGCGGTGCAGTTGACAACACTCCCGAAGGTCGCGAAGGCATGGCTCTTGGTCAGTACATCGCAGGTATGGGCTTCTCTAACGTTGGTCTTGGTATCGTTCACTCAATGGCTCACCCCCTTGGCGCTCTTTACGATACACCCCACGGTGTTGCTAACGCAATTATTCTTCCTACAGTTATGGAATACAATGCACCCGCAACAGGAGAAAAATATAGAGATATTGCAAAGGCAATGGGCGTTTGCGGTGTTGATGCAATGACTCTTGAAGAGGCAAGAAAAGCAGCTATTGATGCAGTTAAACAGCTCTCCACAGACGTTGGTATTCCTGCCGATCTCAAGGAAATCGTTAAGCCCGAAGATATCGACTTCCTTGCACAGTCCGCTTTCGATGATGCTTGCCGCCCCGGCAACCCCAGAGCAACAAGTGTTGAAGAAATCAAAGAGCTTTATCTTAAGCTTATGTAATTTATTTATAATAAAACAAAGCACCAAGCAGAAAAGCTTGGTGCTTTTATATTTAATTAAGTTTCTATATTCGCAAGTGTCAGACCTTATATCAAAAACAATGCAAATACCTTTGTTTTTGCAGGCAAAATCTTTAAAATGTGCAAATCGCAATACTAACAAATAAATAAGGCACTATTAATATACCACACAAATCATTAAAAAGCACAAGTATTAACATAAGAAACAAAGGACCGCAATTGACGGTCCTTTTAATTTATTTTGCTTGTGGCTTATTTAAAAGACGGTTGTTGAGCTCTTTTTCAGCCGACTCATACTCTTCATCGTTGAGTAATCCTTCTTTTTTCAAAGCATTGAGTTTTATTAAAGCACCTTTGACCTCGGCGCGCAAATTAATACCGTAAATTGCAGTTTCTTCGCTATATGCCTGCATTTTAGCGTGGAGCTTTTTAAATATTCTTCCCTTTTTATAGATAACGAGAAGTATGCCGATCACAATGAGAACGATGCTCATTACCTGTGAGGGAGAGAGCGCAAAACCCGTTGAACCGCGATTATCACCTCTCAAAAATTCCGCAAGAAAACGGAATACTCCGTAACTAAAGCAATACGTTTGAATAAAGTTGCCTCGCAATTTCTTATAAAGGACCATCATCACGATGAAAAGTATAAGTCCAAAGGCGGCCTCAAAAAGCTGGGTTGGGAACACCGGCAGACTTCTGCCGTCGGGTCCGGGATAGGTTAGTGCCGCATTACTGCCCTCGGGGAATCTCACACCGAAAATAGTATCCGTAACTCCGCCGTAACAGCAGCCACCGCAAAAGCATCCAATACGTCCAAATGCGTGTGCCAAGGATATTGCGGGTATCATATAATCAAAGTATTCAAGCGCCCTGCCCTTTATCTGCGGACACAGAAAATGAAGCGAAAGCACCATAACAGGAAACGCGCCAAGCACACCGCCGAGCCACGTAATTCCGCCAATTTTGATTTTTCCACTTGCTATTGAATGGAACAAGGAATTAAATCCCAAAGCGAACACAAACAACGCAGCAAGGCCTATAACGCAAACAACAAGTATACGATTTGTTATATCCTTTCTTGTGTTTTCCTTCTTTTCAAGTATGTATATCGTGACCAGAGTAAAAGCTATAACTCCAAGCCATATCATTAAAGCAAACGTGGGAATTTTAAAAATTCCTATTTCTATTCGTGGAAGCATATTAAGCCCTCCATTTATTATTTGTTAGCACAAAAACCATTCAAGGCAACGCTGTGAAATTTAAAACGGTATCCTGAAATTTACTGTAAAAGTCTTCTCCCAAAATACAAAAAATTTCTTCAGATTATTCTGCGCCGCCACACGAGCAATCAACGTTATCACACACTATTTCGGTGCAACTGTTAATGCAAGACTCCATAAATGCTATATTACAATCGCATACATATTGGCATGGGTCTCCGGTACACTCAACATTATCTGCGGGACAGTTTGCGCAAGTTTGAAAGCAGGTGACAACGCTTCCCACTGCGGTATAACCGAGACAGGAAACAGATGAGCACGCGCATTCTGCGACGATATCGCCCGCAGACTGACCGTCACAGCTGCTCATGAGAGCAAACCTCCGATAAGTCCAAAAATAATAAGCAAAACAATTTCTCTTTTCATTATCATTTCCACCCTAAAGAAATAAAGTTTTCCAAATACATTATAGAACATATTTTTTCCTTTGTCAACCCCTGTATGCAACAAGCATATTTGAGCTTTTTTTTACATATATTTTACCAAAAAAGCTAAGGAGTGATTTTTATGGAAAATAATCAAAATAATTTGGGATACTTTCCGTATATGCCCGTGTGCGACGGATTTTTCGGGACGGAGCTCAATGCGGATTTTACCCTTCCCGACTATAAAAGTGAGATAAGAAAGCTCATATCGACCAAGGTGAACGTTTTGCCGCCCAAAAAATATATCGGCAACGATTCTGCCACACTTGAAGGCGAGATAACGTGCAAGCTCATCTACGTGGGCGCGGATTCGGGGTTATACTCGGCAAACCTAAGCGATACGTATAAAATTGAGATTCCCTTTGAGTTTAATTCTCATTCACTCAACACCGACGACCTCTCACTCGTTACCATTTGCTATGACGATGGCACAAGCACCCGCGTATTAGGACCAAGAAAGGTAAATCTTCGCTCAAAGATCGCCTGTCGTGTGCTCGCGTTTTCAAGCTCACTTTACGCGCCCTCACACGTTGGCGTTGGCAATCCCTCAAGCGTTGAAAACCGTATTTTAAGTACACCTGCGCTCCATATTTCAAGCTGTGAGAGTGATATGATCACACTGAACGACACCATCTCCCTTGATCCCGACATTGATTCAATGCGAATAGTTGACCTTCATTCAAGTGCAATGATAAACGAATGCTCTGTCAAAAACGGTTTCGTTCACATCAAGGGCGATCTTCTTTTAAAGCTCCTCTATTGCAATGATGCCGAGAGCGCTCAGGCACTCACTATGACACGAAAGCTCCCCTTCTCTCAAAGCATTGAGTGCAGAGGAGCGCAAGACGGTGCAGAATGCTCCGCCTATGCAAGTATTATTGACGAAAACATCAATCTTGATGAAAGTAGCATCAACACCGAAGTGATAATAAAGCTTTTTGCCTTCACTCAGCACAATGAGGACGTAGGCTACATTTGCGACGCTTTCTCTACCGAATGCGAAACCAAAACCAAGCTTGAAGATGTCTACGCTCCGATAGCATTAAAAAATCTTTGCGGACACCTCACACAAAATGATATTCTCTCCTGCGCAGAGCTTAAGATAGACCCCGATGCGAGAATGATCGACTGCCAATCAAACGTCAAAATTGAATCTTGCAAGCTCGAAAATAACAAATTTACTCTTCTTGGAAAAACGGAGCTTAATCTGATCTATTATCACGACGGCGAATACAGCTCAAAGCTACATACTCTGCCTTTGAAATACGAGCTTGACAATCGCGCTCACACGGATGGGGGCGAGATAGTTTGCTCCTTGCGTGCAGATTGCATCTCTACTCGTGCAAGAAGTGACGGTGAGCGCATTTTTGTTGACCAAGAGCTTCAGTTCTGCATACTTATTCAAGCAAAGAAAAAGCTCTGCCTACTTGACCGTCTTGAATTTGGCGAAAAGCTCGCAAGAAAAAGCGCGGATATAACCCTCTGCTATCCAAGCAAGGACGCGACTCTTTGGGACGTTTCAAAGCGCTACTGCAAATCTCCCAACAAAATACGCGCAAAAAACTCCATATCGGGCGACGATATTTCAAAGAAAAGATACATTATAGTATAGAAAAAAGCCGACAATGTCGGCTTTTTATTATTTTTTCTCTTTCTCTCTTAATTTCTGGCAATACTGTGTGCAGAGCTTATCAGTACATTCCGAGCATTTGAGCGCCATATTTGAATTTTCCCAAAATCTTTCGGGGTGAAGATATATAGTTACCTCCCAAGCAACAAAGTCGATTATCGCCAAAACGAGAAGCGATATTGAGAAGAAGCTTCCTACAATCAGCATCGGTGTGAACATCATCATATGATCCCAGTTAAATATTCTGCAGGTTGTGCAGCATTTGTTGCCGAGCATAAGTCTAAAAGGACACCAAATAAGGACACAAATAAGGTCACACACATAAAATGCCACACTTATTAAGAACAAATGCTTATTTTCAAGCACCTTAAAGCCCTTTAAGGCACTAATAATTGCGATAAATGATGCCCAGAGCGCAAGCACCTTTCCCGCCGCCTTGTTGGTTTTAAGGATATAATCCTTGAGTCTATCCCTATCCAAAAGCTTATTAAGCGCAGGGCGGAATCTTTCTTTAAAGAATTTTTGAGAGCCAAGAGCGATATTATTTACAGGGAAAAGCTGAGACACCATATCATATACCCACACTCCCCACAAAAGATGAAATACCGAGAATTTTTTAAAGAAATTCACTCCCTCCACGACCTCAAACTAATTGGGAGAATAAAAATATAAAATAATGCTTGCAATTAGTATTGTAATTCTTGATACAAGCTTTGTAAAATAAACCTTTCTTATTTTGGACATTCATTAACCGCCTTTTTGAATTTTCTTTTATAATTGTACATGATATTTACGGATTTTGCAAGTGATTTCATAAAATGTTCAAATTTTGATTTGTCGAGCACTATGTTCGCAGTAACCAAATGATTAAAAAAGTTTTTGCGGAGCTTTTTTCAAAAAGCGACCGAGGGTACGGGGCGAGTAGCCCTGTATTCGGCGTTTCTTTTCCATAGCTTTTCTTTGCGCCTCTGCTGTCAAAGAAAAGCGGCTAAAAAGTCTTGGTATTTAAGAATAGTGCCACAAACTATAGCGATTGCTTATCATTTATCCACTTTTTCTTTGCACAAATAGGCACAAAGAAAAAGTTCCCAAAAAGAAATGCCGAATGCGCTAACGCCGCGCGGGCGCCACTGCGCGTGGAGCGCCACTTTTGAAAAAGTGGACAAAACAATCGCGCAATGTGAGTGCGAACACAGTGCTCGCTAAATTCCAATTTACACATCAAAAAATCCGCTATCGCGAGCGATAGCGGATTTGTTTTTATGTGTTTCTTTTATAAATAATATTAAGACCTTCAAGAACGAGATCCTTATCGAGTTTGATGTCGTGCTTACAGTGAGGTATGACAGCGCCCGAATATCCGCCCGTTGCAATAAGTGGTAGCTCTGCGCCATATTCCTCGCAGAAGCGGTCGATCATGCCGTCTATCATAGCCGCGTGACCGAACACCGCGCCACTTTTCATACATTCAACGGTGTTTGTGCCGATAGCTTTTTCAGGAGCTTCAAGCGAAAACTGTGGAAGTTGAGCCGTTCCTGAGGAGAGCGCCCTCATACACATCATAACACCCGCCATTATTGAAACTCCAATAAATCTTCCCTCCGCATTAACCACCATCATTTTGGTTGCCGTTCCCATATCAATTACCAAGGAAGGAGCACCGTGTACGTAACGAGCCGCAACACACGCGCAGATAAGATCCGCGCCCACGCTTGAAGGATCGTCACAAACGACCTCAATTCCCGTATCTATCTTAAGGGAAACGTGGATGGATTCAATACCGTAAAGTGATTTTATAACATCATTCATCACCGAGGAAAGCACGGGTACAACTGACGAAATTATTGCTCCGTCAACGTCCGACCTCTTTACTCCCTTGAGAGAAAGCATATGATGTATTATACTCTCGTATTCCTGAGTCGTCTTACTTGCATCAGTGGAAACGCGAGTCACAAATTTCAGCTCGTCATTTTCAAAGCCGCCTATCGCAATATCCGTATTTCCAATGTCTATACAAAGTACCATATCTTATTTTGAAAAGAACTCAACTACGTCCTGTGCAAGCTTGTCGGGACAGTCAACCATGGGAGAGTGTCCGCAATCGGGATAAGGAAGAAGCGTTGCAAGCTCGCCCAAAGCATTGTAATTATCCATAACCATATAGGAAGGAACAACCACATCCTTCTCTGCCATAGTGAGTGCAACGGGACATTTGATATTGTGGATAGTCCCGTCACCCTTGCCGTATGGGGTGAACTCGTCACTCATATTGAGATTTGCGAGTGCCCAGTCAAGGTCAACCAGGTTTCTCTGCTTAAGAGTTTCTGCCATCCAAAGCTCATTCTGCTCTCTTGTGGGCTTGTTTACTGTATAGATAGTAGCATCCCAAATAGCTGTCATAGTAGCGAAGTCACCCTTTTCAAAGCAAGCGAGCGCAGGTGCTACCTGGATGGGATCTGCTCCCATCTCCTCTTTACTTGCATAGGGCTCGCCTGTGGACTTGAAGTTTTCCTTCTTATATACGGGGTAACCCTTAAGTCCCGCACCTTCAATATCAAAGAATTTCTTTACCTTTTCGGGATATTTTGCGCAAAGCTTAAGTGAAACGCCTCCGCCGTTTGACCAACCGACGAGATATACGCTTCCAAGACCGAGGGCGTCAATAAAGAGCGCAACGTCGTCTGCAAGCTCCTCAAGTGTGTCAAAGCGGTTGTTGTAGCTTGAATCGCCAAAGCCGCGAAGGTCAACTGCTACACATCTGTATTTATCCTTGATGCGAGTGATGAGGGGCTCATAGTGAATAGAGCTTGACATATTTCCGTGTACCATAAGCACAACGTCACCCTGACCCTCGTCAAGATATGCGATAGTTTCTTTTCCAATGGATATATATTTCTTTTCCATATTGTATCTCCTAAAATTAGATTTGTACTGGCTCATCGTCAAGATTAACAAAACCGAGTGTGAGTGCGAGGAAGGAGTTTACATCCTCATACATACTCGCGTGTCCCGAACCGTTAATTGTTACGTAATTTGAACCCTTGATTGCCTGATGGAGCATTATCTGCTCGGTGGGAGGAACAAGTCCGTCCTCACTGCTTGAGATAATGAGCGTTGGGCAATTTATCTCGCAAAGTCTATCGGTATAGTCGTAATCTCTTGAGCTATCCGTCAAGCGAATGAGTGCTTCAAGAACTGCGGGATTTGAAAAGTACGGAATGAGTGTTCCCTCTCTTCTCTCCATCCACTCTGCCTGATTTTCATAAAATGCAGTTGAATAGATAACGGGAATGGTCGTAAGATAGTAGGCAAATCCGTCGCCTGTGCGAGCCACTGCATTCCAACCGTCACCGATCTTGCGAAGCCAATCGCTCGTTCTTCCGCAAGTATTGGCGAGCACAAGTCTGCGCACCTTTTCGGGATGCTCGACCGCATACTGTATTGCGACCTCGCCTCCGTAGGAAATACCCATAATATTATATTTTTCATAAGGAAGCATAGTAAAAAGCGCGTGCAAAAGTCTTACCTGTATAGCGTGTGTGTAGCTTTCGCTCATACGCGAGGACTGTCCTTGATCAAGGGAATCCACAAGTATCACCACGTTATTTTTTGTAAGATTTTTCATCATTGGCTTCCAGCTATTTGTTGACATCATAATGCCGTTGAGCATCACGAGTGGCTCTTTGCCCTCTCCGTGAACCTCATAATAGACCTTATAGCCCTCAAAATCAAAGAATGCCATAGCCGTCTCCTATTATTCAGCGATAATGCCGAGTGCGATAGCGTCCTTTGTGAGCTGCTCTCTGAAATCGGGATGAGCCACGGAGATGATGAGCTTAGCTCTGTCCGCCATGGACGTGCCGCGAAGGCATACTGCACCGTACTCCGTTACAAGCCAGTCGATATCGTTTCTTGAAAGAGAAACTGCCGCGCCCGCCTTAAGTGTGGGAACGATCTTTGATGTTTCAACTCTCTCGCCCGTTGCCTTATCCTTAACCATTGCCGTGGAATAAAGCGCGATAATGGACTTACCGTTCTTGGATTTTTGTGCACCGATAGCTGTATCTGCCTGTCCGCCCGTACCTGAGAACTGAACGTGTCCAATGGACTCAGAGCAGCACTGACCAAAGAGGTCGATCTCAATGGTAGAGTTAATGGAAACCTGATTATCGTTCTGAGAAATTGTGTGAGGATCGTTTACGTAAGCACCGTCCATAATGCAAACCGCGGGGTTGTCATCAATGAATTCGTAAAGCTCTTTTGTACCCATAGCGAATGCCGCCACCATCTTGCCCTTATGTGTCTGCTTGTTCTTACCTGTAATAACACCTGCCTTAGCAAGCTTAACCATTCCGCTTGTAAGCATTTCAGTGTGTACGCCAAGATCCTTTTTGTCCATAAGGGATGCCGCAACTGCGTTGGGGATACCGCCGATACCGAGCTGGATGCAGTCACCGTCATTGATCATTGACGCGATGGTCTTACCTATAATAAGGTCTTTTTCATTTGGCTCTGCGTCTGCGATCTCGGGCATGGGATAGTTGCATTCAACAACGTAATCAACATCATTAAGGTGGAGCTGAACGTCACCGAATGTTCTGGGAGCGTTGGGATTTATCTCAAGAATAACTGTCTTTGCTTCCTTGATCATCGCCATTTCGTAGGTGTTTGAAAGGGAGAGTGAAACATATCCGTGCTTATCGGGCATTGACGCGATACCAACGTAGATATCGGGCTTGCGATAGCAAAGACGCTTGAAGGAAGCGAGATGCAAATGGTTGAAAATAAAGCTTACATTGCCGTTGGGCTGTGCCTTTCTGAGTGCGGGTGTATAGAACCAGCTGTCAATTTTAAAGGAGTCCTTATAAGCGGGATTCACCATAAACTCATAAGCGCCCATAGGAAGGCAGTTACTTACAAGAACGTTTTTAACGTCTCCTGCGATGGTGTGAAGATTTGTCATAAATTCTCTGCCCTCTGCAGAACCAAGTCCCGTTACGATATAATCGTTTGACTTTACGAGAGCAAGAGCTTCATTGATGGATACGTATTTTGCCATAGTTTTTTCTCCTTTTTTATGTAAATTATTTTTATATCTATATTAATCGCAAATGCGAATTGATCTCAAAGTTAATATTTTAAAGATTTAACGAAAATTATCGGGGTAGCTCCCCGCCCTTTAAGAGCGGGGAGATAAATTATTGATTACAAATTATTCTGTAATGAGCGCTCTAAGCTCATCAATGGACTGAAGTCCAACAACGGGGATGCTCACTGCCTGAGGATCCTTAGTAGCGTTTTCACCGAAAGAGGGATCAGCAGAGTTTACAAATACTGCTGCGGACAATTTTTCAAGACCTGTTCTCTGACCGTTTGTATAAGAAATATTGCCTACCATTGCAACGGGAAGCTCAACGATTTCCATAATTTCAACAAGGTTTTCGCGTGTAAGCTCCTTACCTGACTTTTCGAGCTCTTCAAGAGCTGCGCAGAACATATTACCTGCAATATAACCTGCAAGTGCATAGGAGTTATAGCTCATAGCCCAAGCAGATCCCTTGGTGGAAGCATTGGAATTTGCATAATTGTAAATAGCTTCAGCTACCTTCCAATAGCTTTCTGTAAAGCCCGCAACGCCATTACCGTACTGGGTGGAATTTTGCATCTTATAAGCTCTGAAAAGACCTGTTTCTTCCTTGTAAACGTAGGAATCAGAAGTGATATCAAGCCAACCCTGTGCGTAGATTGTCATCTTGGAAACGATCTCCTGACCTGCGGCTGTCATTACGCCGTTCTTGTTAAGAATACCTGCATCAGCATTGTTATAAGAAGTAAGAACGTTACCTCTGTAGTTTGCCTGTGACAATGCAGTAAGTGCAGCAATAAATGCAGCGTCTCCTGTTACAGTTACGATAACTGTATCACAGTTTTTAGAAACGATCTCTGTTGCCGCTGTCATAAAGTCATTACCTGCGATTTCCTGATAAATAATATTGTTCTTCTTAGATTCGGGAAGCATTTCAGCCTCTTCCTTAATACCGCGAAGAATACCCTGAGAAGCCTCGTCCTGGTTAGCAATAACGCCTACCTTCTTCGCACCCATACCTCCTGTGAGAACCATATCTGCGCCCTCACCCTTGGTAGGATTTGCAAAAGCTCTAACGAGAAGGAATTTACCTTCTGTCTTGTTAAGAGGCTGTACAGGGAAAATACATCTGTCACCTAAGGATGTTGCATTGTTGTTGTAAAGCGCATCAACACCTGCTGCAGCATAAACCATGGGAACATTGTTCGCCTTAAGGATATCAAGATTAACGTTTACAGCATAGCCACCATAGTTACCAACAATAGCAAACACCTCATCCTCATATACAAGTGTTTCCATAAGGGACTTTGACTTTGTGGGGTCACCCTTGTCGTCATAGTGTTTAAGCGCAACGTTTCTGCCGTTAAAGCCACCGTTCTGGTTATACTCAGCAAAAGCTGCATTAATACCAAGATTGAAGGGTACACCGATGTTAGCAAGTGCGCCCGTTGTACCTGCGGTATTACCAACGTAGATAGTATTGTCCTCGTTGGAAGTACAAGCAGGCATAAGCCCTACGCACATAACAAGTGCAAGTGCAAGACAAAGAATCTTTGTAATTCTGTTTTTCATAAGTTTTCTCCTTTTTATTATTAACATTTACGAAAATGTAATGTTCGTTTATTTGCCGCCAAGATATGCGGCAACAAGTCGCTCATCCTTGATAAGCTCGTCTGCCGTACCGTGCATGCTTATCTTTCCAAGCTCAAGAACGTAAGCATAGTCGGCAATTTTAAGCGTTGAAAGAGCATTCTGCTCTACTATAAGGATGGTCGTTCCCTCCCCCTTGATTTTGAGAAGAGTGTTAAATATGTCCTTAACAAGCAAGGGAGCAAGTCCCAAGGATGGCTCGTCAAGCACCAAGAGCTTTGGAGAGCCCATGAGCGCACGACCTATCGCAAGCATCTGCTGTTCACCACCGGAAAGGGTTGACGACTGCTGCTTTGCGCGTTCCTTAAGACGTGGGAAGAGTGTATAAACTCGCTCAAAATTTCTGTCTAGCTCCTCTTTGCTCTTAATATTATATCCGCCAACGCGAAGATTTTCCTCAACAGTAAGACCGATAAGAACAAATCTTCCCTCAGGGGACTGCATAATTCCCTGCTGAGCTATCTTGTGAGCCGGCTTTCCTGTGATATTCTTTCCGTCAAAGATTATCTCACCTGCGCTCGGCTTTAAAAGTCCTGAAATAACCTTAAGCGTAGAGGTCTTTCCCGCACCGTTGGCACCGAGAATAGCAACTATCTGTCCCTCCTGCACGGTAAGATCAATTCCCTTAAGTGCGGAAATGGGGCCGTAATTAAGCTTGAGATTCGATATTTTAAGAATTTCTCCCATATTACTCCTCCTCATCCGCAACACCAAGATATGCCTCTTGGACTGCTCTGTTTTTCTGGATTTCCTCAGTAGTTCCGATTCCGAGCATCTGACCAAAGCTAATAGCACAAACCGTATCGCAAACGTTCATAACAAGTCCCATATCGTGCTCAACAAGCAAGATCGTTACTCCAAATTCATCCCTTATCTTGCGAATGGTTTCGGTAAGCTCTGCAGTTTCGCTATCATTAAGACCTGCCGCAGGCTCATCCATAATGATGAGCTTTGCATCCGCCATAAGCGCACGCGCAATCTCGACTTTTTTAAGAATACCGTAGGGCAAGCCCATAGCGTACCAAGCCGAATAACTTTCAAGTCCCATAAATTTCAAGATTCTTTGCGCCTTGGCGCGAAGCATCTTTTCTTCCTTTTTGAGAGAGGGCAAGCCGATAAGATGACCGAAAAATCCCGTTCTATAGCTTCTTGTACTCGCAACGAGAAGGTTTTCGATAACCGATATCTCTTTTACAAGCTCAATATTCTGGAACGTTCTTCCAATACCCTGAAGAATAATATCATGTACCTTGAAATCACGAAGATCAACGACCTCACCGTATTTATTTTCAAAGTACATTTCACCGCCCGTTGCTTCATAGAAACGAGTGATACAGTTAAATACTGTTGTCTTTCCTGCACCGTTAGGACCGATAAGACCAAATATCTCACCTTTTTTAACGTCAAACGTAAGATCATCAACTGCCTTAAGACCGCCAAAATACATCTTAAGTCCTTCAACTCTCAACAACACGTCATCGGATAAGGTATGCTTTGAAGGATACTTTTCCTTTTCTCTTGCAATAGCCGATTCAATCTCTCCGATTTTCGCTTCAAGCTTAGCTTTTTCCTTAACGATAGCTTCACCGTACTCCCTGCGAAGCTTTTCCTCAAGAAGACAGTATTCTGACTCAAGCTCTGAGCACATCTTATTATATGGCTCTGCGTCAGTTGCCGATTGTTTTGCAAGGAATGCTGCCTTTTCCTTTTCAAGAGTTCCAATATATTTTTCTCTTTTAGCATTATATGCAGCCATCTTTTGGGCGCGGTCAACAAGCACGGATTCAAATTCCTCATTATTTTTAATGCGCTTGAATATCTGCTTTGATGCGCCATGATTGATAGCTCTCTGCTCCATATAGCCCTTTACATCATATTTTTGAAGCTTTTCGTAAAGAACTGACTGAGAGTATTCCTCCTTATCGCAAGCTAAAAAGGCAAGCTTATTGAGCTTGGAATTGCTCTGCTTTAAAAATGCATTGAGCTTTTTATCTATCTTTTCATCATATTTTTCTTCAAGAGCAAGAAGCTCCTCGCGATAAAAATCAAGATTTCTACGTAATTTTATAAGCTTTGAATGATTTGAGGATATATTAACCAAGATCTTTGCCATATTTATCCTCCTTAATTCTCTGCTTTAGTTTTTTGATTTTTCCCTTTGCCTCAAGAAGAAGCTGAGCAAGTCCGCCCGGGAAGAACATAACGATAACTATCACCAAAACACCTGCAAGAAGTGTGATAATGAGTGGGTTTTCAGCAAGGAAAGGTACTTTATTAGATACGATTTCAATGCCGTACATCATAAATGCACCAAACACCGCACCCCAAACAGATTTATATCCACCTATAATAACTGCCGCAAGAATATTAAGCGAGGTAATAAGAGCGTAAAAACCCGTAGGAAGCAATGCATCAGCTGAGCCCTGAAGCATCATAAGAAGTACGCCTGTAATGGATGCATATGCAGTACATATTACAAATGCCATAAGGCGATACTTGATAAGACTTATACCCATCGCCTGAGCCGCCGCAGTACTGTTCTTCATTGCAAGCATCGCACGTCCCGTGGGACTGTTTATGAGATTGGTGGTGATTATCATTATTATTACCAAGAACACTGTTGCAAACATAAGTCTTGATTTTATTGGCAATGGCTTTCCAAATACAAGAGCTTGATGTGAGTAAAGAGTCAGCACGGGCTGAATCGCTGCATAGAGAGTTCTCAGAATTTCAGAAAGTGCCAGTGTAAGAATAACAAGATAAATACCCTCAATTCTGAGTGATATAAAGCCAACTATCAATCCGATGAGTATGGAAACAGCAAGAGCTACAACGATTGCAACTATCAGAGGGAGTCCTGCCTCAACCATAATGTAATGAACAGCATAAGTGCCGATTCCAATAAAACCGCCGGTTCCAAGTGAGGCAAGTCCCGAATATCCCATAAGCAAGCAAAATCCGATAGCTGCTATAGCATAAGCAAACGTTGTAGCAAACGTGAGCTGCCACGAGAAAGGAAGCACCTTTTCCCCCATTAAATACCCAACGAAGCACATCATAATGCCGAAAACGATATATTGCAAAGCAGGTATTTTAAGAATGGTGCGAAGAACATTAGTAAATTCGCCGTTATTCTTTACTTCCCTATTAAACAAGGTGTAATTCTTTAAATATTTATTCATAATATCACACCTTCCTTGCTATTTTCTTACCAAATATACCCTGTGGCTTGATGAAAATAATCACCAAGGATATAACATAGACAATTACCTTTGACCATCTTGTAAGCTCATACAATTCAAAAATATTGAATACAGCAACAAGAATACTTTCAACAAGAGGAATAAGTAAAGCACAAATTACAGGACCGTGGAATGTTCCAAATCCACCGAGAATTCCTGCAAGAAATGCACTTACCTGATAATCCGTCATATAATATCCAGTTACGATTTTGATATCGGTTGCCTTCAAGTATGCAGCAAGTGCGCCAATAGCACCTGCAAGTCCCCAAGACACCGCCGTAACAATGTGTGTATTGATACCCATCATACCGGCAACGTATTCATTAGATGCCGTTGCACGAACTGAAAGTCCCCATTTACTGTATCTGAGCAAGATAAATATAAGAGGAATAATCACTGCTGTTATAGCTACACAAATAAGGGAGTTGTAGGTTACGGAAATATCAACCTCGCCTGCAACATCTACAGTCAGGTTGCCTGGAATCAATGAGTCAATCATATAGGTCTGAATACCAAAAATAACAGGTATAAGTCCCGTAATAATGGAAATAAGTCCCATTGTGATTATCTGCTTACCGAGCGCGTTTACATAACGGCCGTTTCTAAAAATACCGACATCAACAAATACTGCAATTGCCATAGATGCAACCATTGAAAGCGGAATGGCAACCAAAACCGGCAATCCTAAAGTGCCTATTGCCCACGAGGCAACGTAAGCTCCAAATGCGGAGATTACGCCCTGTGAGAAGTTTGTGGTAAATGAAGTACGAAAGATAAGGGTAATTGCCATGGTAACCAAGGCGGTAACACACATCGAATTCAATGAGGCGAAAAATGTGTTAATTAATTGAACCATAAATTATCCCCACTGAATGATATTTGCAGCCCATGTGTAGCCGATGCCTGCGGCGATCATGCACACGGTGTCGCCATCCTTAACCTTGCCCTCTTTAAGAGCAAGCTCAAGAGAAAGTATCTGGTCGATCTGACCGATATGTCCGTAATTTTCAAGATAAATTGTCTGATCCTCGCGAAGTCCAAGATCTGCAAGCATTGCCTTGTGTCCGCTTCTCTTAATATGAAGGATGCTAAGGTAGTCAATGTCCTCGCGAGTCTTGCTGGATTTGCGAAGAGCCTCGTCGATGCAGTGATACCAGTTGGGCATTGATACTGTATTAAGAAGTCCCTTCATCTTAGGAGAATCCATAAGACGAAGCATACCGTATTCCTTATAGTTTGCGGGAGTTACGGGCTCAAGAATACCGCCGACCTTTGATCCACAGGTATGAACAACGCTACCGTCACTCATAAGATGTGTACCGAGGAGAAGATTCTTGCCGTAATTCTTCTTAAGAAGGATCGCGCCGCCGCCTGCACCGAGGTTGAACATAAAGGAAACACCGCTATCAGTATAGTCGATGAAATCGCAGTTACGGTAGCCACCGCAAACGAGAACAGTGTTGATCTCGTCATCAGCAATAAGCATATCCTTTGCAAGCTTCATAGCGGAAACCGCTGTGCAGCATCTGTTTTGAACGTCGATACCCCAAGCATTCTTTGCTCCGATTCTATCCTGAACGTAGCAAGCAGAGGTTGTAAGAGGATATTCCTTCCACTCCTCTGTGATACAAAGGATAGCATCGATCTCAAGGGGATCTACGCCACAGTTTTCAAGACATTTGAGAGCTGCAAGAGCACCCATTTCCTGAGTTCCGTCGCAGGGATCGCTTGAAGGCATATATTTCTGATTGATACCGAGCTTATCTCTTACTGCATCCTCACTCCAAACGCCACCGGTGGCATCGGAGATTTCTTTTGCTGTCATTATCTTTTTGGGTAAGTATGTACCTACGCCAACTATTCCAACGTTTACCATATTAATTCCTCCAAATTTAGTTATGGATTAAAGTCTCATACCGCCGTTAACGGAGAGAACGTGTCCTGTTACGTAGGACGCATCGTCGCTTGCAAGGAAGAGTGCCGCCTTAGCGATCTCCTCGGGCTGACCGAGTCTGCCAAGCATTGTGAGTCCTGCGAATTTTTGAAGAAGATCCTCAGGAACTGTCTTCATCATATCTGTCATGATGTAACCGGGAGCGATGGCATTGCATCTTACGGGAACACCCTTGCGAGCAAATTCCTTAGCCCAAGTCTTTGTAAGACCGATAACGCCTGCCTTGGATGCCGCGTAGTTCGCCTGACCGATATTGCCGTATTCACCGACTACGGAAGAAATGTTGATGATTGAACCGCCGCCGATCTCTTCCATGAAAGGACCTACGTATCTTGTGAGGTTGAAAACACCCTTAAGGTTGATATCGATAACAAGATCCCACTGATCGTCAGTCATCTTTCTTGTCATAGAGTCACGAGTGATACCTGCATTGTTAACAAGAATATCTATTCTTCCGTATTTTTCCTTAACGTACTCAAAGAAATTCTTGCACGCCTCACCGTCTGTTACGTTGAGCTGATAATATTCAACGTTCTCGTTTTCGTATGTGAGGGGCATCATGTCAACTGCAACTACCTTTGCGCCCTCTCTTGCGAAAGTTTGAGCCATTTCGCCGCCAAGTCCTTTAGCGCCGCCTGTTACGATTGCAACTTTATTTTCTAATCTCATGATGTATTTCCTTTCCTATTATATATTTTTAAGTACTACTGCTGTGCCCATACCGCCGCCGATGCAGAGGGATGCAACACCGTAAGTTTTGCCACTGCGTTTAAGCTCGTGAGCAAGTGTAACGATAATTCTGTTTCCTGATGCACCAACGGGATGTCCGAGCGCGATCGCGCCACCGTTTACGTTGCAACGTGAAACTATGTATTCGGGATCAACTCCATGTCCCTCGGAGAGTAGCTTAACAACACCGAGCGACTGTGCCGCAAATGCCTCATTAAGCTCAAATAGCTCGATCTGATCGATCTTCATGTCGGCATTCTTAAGCGCATTGGTTACTGCAGGAACGGGACCAAGTCCCATTACGTCGGGCTCAACACCGCCCTGACCAACTGCTACGATCTCAGCCATAGGAGTAAGTCCGTATTTTTCAACCGCTGCCTCACTCGCAAGCACACAGAAGGATGCGCCGTCATTGATACCTGAAGCATTACCCGCTGTTACTGTGCCATCGGGCTTGAATGCGGGACGGAGTGTACCGAGCTTTTCAAGAGTTGTTGTGCGATTGATATATTCATCGGCATCAAAAACGATCTCTTTTCTACCCACCTTAACGGTAAGAGGAACGATCTCGTCCACAAATTTGCCGGCGTCCTGAGCAGCGATCGCCTTTGCCTGAGAATTGATTGCAAATTCATCCTGCATCTCTCTTGTGATGCCATATCTTTCTGCTACGTTTTCTGCAGTAATACCCATATGCATATTGCCGAAAGCATCTGTAAGAGAGTCTATGAGCATATGGTCAACAAGCTTCATCTCACCCATCTTATTTCCGCTTCTAACCTTGCCGGGAACGAGATAAGGAGCGCCGCTCATTACTTCTGTTCCGCCCGCCGCGATAAGATCTGCCATTCCCGCCTTGATGGCAGTGAATGCATTCATAACGGATTTCATACCGCTTCCGCAAACCATATTGAGTGAATATGCGGGAATTTCAACAGGAACGCCTGCGCCGATAGCAACCTGGCGCGCGGGACCCTGCTTTGCACCCGCGGGAAGAACGTTTCCAACTATTACCTCGTCAAGCCATTCGGGCTTAACACTTCCTGCCTCGAGCGTCGCCTTAAGAACATCCGCGCCGAGTCTTGTAGGTGTTACGTCTTTGAGTATACCGAGCATAGAGCCGATAGCACTTCTCTTTGCACTGATTAGATAAACCTTATTCATTGGGGTTACTTCCTTTCTATATTTGATAAATGTTTATTTTGATTTAAAGCGATTCAACGATTGATCAAAGCATCTTGTTAAGGTTTTTGAATACCGCTTCAGCGTCTGCAACGATACCGAGATTTGCAACCTTGAAGATGGGTGCATTTTTGTCAGTATTGACTGCAATGATGAATTCGGATTCTTCCATACCTGCAAGGTGCTGAATTGCTCCGCTGATACCGAATGCAAGATATGCCTCGGGACGAACAGTCTTACCTGTCTGACCAACCTGTCTGTCGTGATCAACGATACCTGTATCAACAAGTGTACGGGATGCAGAAACTGTACCCTTGATCTTAGATGCAAGCTCATAAGCGTTGTCGATGTTCTTAACACCGCGTCCGCAGGATACGAGAATCTTAGCGTCCTCGATATTTGCCTCTGCCTTTTCTGCCTTAACCTCTTCGATAACGGTTACTGCAAACTTGCTCTCATCCCAATCGATGCTCTCAAGAACTACGTTGCCGCTTCTTGAAGCGTCTGCTTCGAGCTTCTTCATAACACCGGGACGAACCGTGCTCATCTGAGGACGGCTATCGGGGCAAATGATAGTTGCGAAAAGGTTGCCGCCAAAGGCAGGTCTTGTCATAAAGAGATTGCCCTCTTCATCCATCTCAAGCTTTGTGCAGTCCGCCGTAAGACCTGTTTTAAGTCTTGCGGAAAGTCTGGGAGCAAGATCACGTCCGATACTTGTAGCACCGAAAAGAATTACGTTCGGCTCATACTTTTTAGCAATATGTGTAACTGCCTGAGCATATGGCTCTGTTACAAATTTTTCAAGATTTGCGTGATCAACCACGTAAACCTCGTCAGCACCGTGAGCAACAAGCTCAGCTGCCTTGCCCTCAATACCTTTACCGAGGAGCATAGCGCATACCTTGTCATCAGTCTTACTTGCAAGCTCGCGTGCAACTCCAAGGAGTTCAAGCGCTACGTTCTGAATTTCACCGTCACGCTGTTCGCAAAATACGAAAATATTCTTTGCCATAGCAATTTACCTCCTTATATAAGATGACGCTCTTTGAGTGCATCCACGATCGCCTTTGCGGCACTTTCGGGATCAAGCTCAAGAGTTTCGATAGTTTTGTCAAACTGCTTTGTAGCAGTGGATTTAACCTTTGTGGGAGAACCGCCAAGACCGATGTCCTCCTTGTTAAGCTCAAGGTCTGCAAAGGTGATGATACCGATCTCCTTCTCATCCTGTGCAACAATATCCCAAGCGTTCATATATCTAGGCTTTGCAAGTGTAGAAAGGATGGTGATAAGACACTGTCCCTGAACCTTGAGTGTCTGGTATCTGTCCTCAAACTCTCTCTTAACGATGAGAGCGTTGCACTCGTTGCAATAATCTATTGCAGCAGCATATGTAATCTGAGGAATGCCAAGATGCTCTGCGATCTGAGGACCAACCTGAGCAGTGTCACCGTCGATTGCCTGACGTCCGCAGAATACAACGTCTGCACCGAGCTTCTTAATAGCTGCAGCAATGATGGTAGACGTTGCGAGTGTATCAGAACCCGCGAAAGCTCTGTCAGTGATGAGGAATGCCTCGTCAGCACCCATAGCAAGTGCCTCACGCAATGCCTTCTCTGCCTGTGTGGGACCCATTGTGATTACAGTAACGGTCGCACCTGTCTTTTCCTTAAGTGTGAGAGCCGCTTCAATAGCAGTCTTATCATCGGGGTTGATGATACTGGGAACTCCGTCACGTTTAAGTGTATTGGTTACGGGATCGATCTTGATCTCCGTAGTATTGGGAACCTGTTTAATACAAACTATAATTTTCATATTCGTTCAACCTCACTTTCTGAGAAGCGCACCGGAGATAACCATTCTCTGAACCTCACTTGTGCCCTCGTAGATTTCGGTGATCTTAGCATCGCGCATCATTCTCTCAACGGGATATTCACGTGTATAACCGTAACCGCCGTGGAGCTGAACTGCCTTTGTTGCTACTTCCATAGCTGTTTCTGCCGCATAGAGCTTTGCCTGTGCCGCACAAACTGATACTGTGGGAAGCTTGTTCTGCTTAGCATCTACCGCAGCATAAACAAGTCCTCTTGCAGCAGCACATCTTGTCGCCATATCTGCAAGCTGGAACTGTGTATTCTGGAATGCGGAAATGCTTCTGCCGAACTGCTTTCTTGACTTAACGTAAGCAACCGTTGTATCAAGAGCACCCTCAGCAATACCGAGCGCCTGAGTCGCTATACCGATACGTCCACCGTCAAGAGTCTTCATAGCAATCTTAAATCCCTCGCCTCTCTTACCGAGAAGATTTTCCTTGGGAACCTTTACGTTATCAAAGATAAGCTCGCAGGTAGATGAACCGCGAATACCCATCTTCTTTTCTTTCTTACCTACCGAGAAGCCCTCAAATGCGGATTCAACGATAAATGCACTCATTTCAGGTCCCTTGGGGGTCTTGCCAGTGATGGCAATGATTATGTAAGTGGATGCATAGCCTGCATTCGTAATAAAGATCTTGCTTCCGTTAAGAAGATAGTGGTCCTCCATTTCAACTGCAACTGTCTGCTGGTTAGCAGCGTCAGTACCTGCATTAGGTTCTGTAAGACCGAAAGCACCGAGCTTTCTGCCGCTTGCGAGGTCGGGGAGATATTTTCTTCTCTGCTCTTCGTTACCGTATTCAAGAATGGGAGCAACGCAAAGTGAAGTATGCGCTGAAAGGATAACACCAGTTGTAGCGCAGTGCTTGGAAAGCTCCTCTACAGCTCCGATGTACATACGGTAATCACCGCCTGCGCCCTCGTATTCGCGAGGAACGATAATACCCATAAGTCCCATCTTTGCCATTTTTTCAACTGTTTCTGCGGGAAAACGCTCAAGCTCGTCAACCTCCTGCGCGAGGGGTTTAACCTCTGTCTCGGCGAAATCCTTGATCATCTGCTCAAACAGAATAGATTTGTAATTTGCCATTGTTTCCTCCTTGAGTGGATGATTACACCCACCCTATTATATAAAATTTTTATTAACCGTTGAATTTAACCGTAGCAACACCTGCGACAACTACCTTGCCATCCTGATTGTAGCAAGTAGTGTTGAGCTTAACGATGTGCTTATCCTCGCGAATCTCGGCGATCTCGCATTCCGCTGTGATCGTATCTCCAAGGAATACGGGAGCTGTAAACTTAAGCTCCTGTCCAAGATAGATTGTGCCTGGGCCGGGGAGCTTATTTGCAAGAACTGCGGAAATAAGACCGGATGTAAGAATACCGTGAACGATTCTTCTACCAAATATTGTGGTTTTAGCATATTCTTCGTCAAGGTGAATAGGGTTTGTGTCAAGACTTACCTCAGCAAATGCTCTAAGGTCAGCATCGGCAAATGTCTTCTGAATGGACGCCTTCTGTCCTACGTAAAGTTCGTTGAATGTCATATTATTAATCCTCCATTTTCTAAAATATGAACATTATTCATATTTGTTTGATTATATTATATATAATTTTTAGTTAGTTGTTAATATAATACCGAATATTTTTCAATTAGTTAATATTTTTGGTGAAAAATATACAAAAAATTATTACTTTTACTATTGCAAATAACGATAAAAAATGTTATACTATCCTAAAGTCAACATGCAAAGGAGGTAATTAATGGAATTATATAACGCAAAAGGTATTAATCTACCCAAAACAAAGCTCGGTTTGGCAAAAATGAACAAATTACTTGATGCCGCCGAGGAATTATTCACAACGAACGGCTTTCACGCTACCTCTATTTCAGACGTCTGCAAAAAAGCACAGACAGCAGTAGGCACATTCTATATATATTTCAACTCCAAAACCGACGTATATAGATACATTATGTGGAAGTATCAACGCCGGATAAAACAGCTCCTTGCAGAAAGCATAAAGGATTGCAAAACCCGTTATGAAATGGAGCGAGAGGGTATAAAATGCTTTATCAAGTTTGCAGTGGAAACGCCCAACATATATAATATAATTTGGGGTTCCCTTTCAATCGATCAGAAGCTCTTCAACGACTACTATATGAGCTTTGCGGAAAGTTATGCAAGAGCGCTCAGAAAAAGCTCTGATGAGCTTGACATTATCAATCCCACAACAGTTGCATATATGCTAATGGGTATATCAAATTTCGTTGGTATTCATGCAATATTTGAAGGTATGAGCGATTCCGACATCGATGCTCTTCTCGACCAAACCATCATGCCCGCACTCAAAAACGGAATTTTTAAAAATTGTGAAAAATAAACAAAAATCGGGGGGATTTTTCATTCTCCCGATTATTTTTTTGTTTTATATGTAAAATTAACAAAGCGCAAATGTTTTTTCTTGACTTTTAGTGCATTTTATGATAAAATTCAAGAGCATCAAAAAAGGTATAAATCTGCAATATGGGAAGATGTTTCTACAGCCACCGATAATGGTTGACTACCGCAAAAGTAGTCGCCTTTTTTGTCTAAATCAGCATATAAATCTTATTTATACAATATAATTAATGACCGAAAGGAGATAATCTATGAAATTATATATTGATAATCATACAGTCGAGCCCAAGCCCGACCAATCCTTATTTGATATAGTGAAAGAGCTTGGACTTATACAGGGCAAGCTCTCAAGCGACCCCATGGTTGCAAAGATAGCGGGTCGTGTTTTTACACTTAACTACGTTCCCGTGCGTTCCAAGGATTTAAATCCCGATAGAGAAACAATAAGAAAAGCAATGGAAGCATCGGGCGGCAAGATTCGTCTATTCACGTATCTCGATCCCGAAGGACGCGAGGCATACGTAAGAACGGCGCAGTTCATAATTTTCCTTGCATTTAGCAGACTCTATCCCAATGCAACGGCTAAAATGAGCTGTACACTTGGAAATTCGATCTATTTCAACGTAAGCGGTACCGATGATTTTTCAGCGGACGACCTTGCAAACGAGGTACACAAAATAGTGGAGCAGGATATTCCCCTCCTCCGCCGCAGAATACCCATCAATGATGCGATAGAGCGCTATAAGAGTGCGGGAAACTCAGACAAAACACGTCTGCTCAAATATCGTGGCAAGGATTATTTTACCGTATATGAGCACGAGAATTACGCCGATTATTTCTACGGCGAAATGGCTCCGTCAACCTCATTCCTTCGCTCGTGGAGCATAGTTGACGCCAAAAACGGATTTATCTTTGTTCTTCCCGACTCGAAAAATCCCGATAGAGTTTCCATTTACAAAGAAATGCCCAACTTCTTCAACGTTTATTCCGAGGGTGAAAAATGGAGTGAGCTTATGGGATGCGAAACACTTGCAGACCTCAACGAGCTTACCGAAAGTGGTAAGATTCGCGAGCTTATAAGAGTAAACGAGGCACTTCACGAAAAGAAATTCTCACAGATCGCAGATATGGTTTGCGAGCGCGGTGCAAAGGCGGTAATGCTTGCAGGTCCAAGCTCATCGGGTAAAACGACGAGCGCAAACCGACTTGCAACTCAGCTCCGTGTTCACGGCAAAGCGCCTATACTTATGAGTCTTGACGACTACTATATCGATCGCGATAAGATCGCTCCCGGTTCCGACGGAAAAATAGACCTTGAGCATATCAACACAATCGACACCGAGCTTTTCGGAAAGCACCTCAAGGAGCTTTTTGAGGGCAAAGAGGTTGAAATTCCTACATTCAGCTTCAAGCTCGGCAAGAGAGTTTGGACGGGTCACGAGATGCAACTCAAGGAAAACTCGGTTATCATTGTCGAGGGTATTCACGGTCTTAATCCCACACTGGTACCAAGCGATCTTGATCCAAAGCTCGTATTCAGAGTTTACGTGAGTCCGCTTCTCCCCCTCAACTTTGACTATCACAACAGAATCCCCACCTCCACCTTGCGACTTCTTCGCAGAACGGTTCGCGATTTCGAAGGACGCGGTGCAAGTGTCCAAAGAACACTTGATATGTGGGATTCCGTAAGACGCGGAGAGGAAAGATGGATCTTCCCCTATCAAGAAAATGCCGACGTTATCTTCAATAGCTCGACTCTTTATGAGCTTGCAGTTATTAAGAAATACATCTATCCCCTTCTCGTTCAGGTCGATCCAAGCGATAATTGCTATGAGCAAGTGCGCGCAATGGTTGGACTCCTCAATTATGTCCGCGAAGCAGACGTTGAGGACGAGATCCCCCCCACAAGTATCGTGAGAGAATTTATCGGCGGAAATAGCTTTTACAGATAATCAGGTTTATCAATGCCCTTGGAAAGTTTTTTCCAAGGGCATTTTTATAGTTAAATTGTGATTTATCGGTGAGATAATTTTAGCAGGTTGTTAGCACCTGCGTTGTTTCAGCGTGTCATCCTGAGCGGAGCGAAGTTTTGCGAGGGAGCTTTAGCGAGCCGAGTAAAACCTGCACTTGTGCAGGGATCTATAATGGAGTTAGCACTAC
>JBGVNP010000008.1:0-1880 GCA_045125655.1 Eubacteriales bacterium
AGCGTGCGATTGATGAGCTTGTGCAGAAGGGCTATATCGAGAAGATAAATCAGCGGAGGTCAAATGGCAGTAAGACCTCAAACCGATATATCTGCAAATAGCGGTACAAAAAACAAGTCCACGACCAAGGGAGTAGTCTGCTCTTTTCATGGACCATGGTATGGCTCAATTTGGACCATCTTGAAGTTTAAAATAGAAAAAATATATATTGAGAATAACACAATAAAAAAGTTGACACTATCTGACATTGTGTACCAAAATAAAACGGTGTATAATATAAGTACAGCGTTGGCTGAACGATGAAGGAAGGTGAAAGTTTACGGAATACGGGTACGTCAGAGTGTCGTCGCTTGATCAGAACGAGGAGAGGCAGCTTGTTGAGATGCGTAAAATGGGTGTGCGCGATGAAAATATATACAAGGATAAGCAATCGGGGAAGGATTTTGACCGTCCGAGCTACAAAAGGCTTATGAAAAGGCTGAAAAAGGGCGATCTTTTATACGTTCTGAGCATAGACAGGCTTGGACGAAATTACGAGGAGATACAGACGCAGTGGCGGTATCTGACGCACGAGAAGGAGGTTGACGTTGCGGTCATCGATATGCCGCTTCTCGACACGCGAAACGGCAAGGATCTTATGGGAACGTTCCTTGCGGACATTGTTTTGCAGGTACTGTCATTCGTGGCGCAGAACGAACGCGAGAACATCCGCAAGCGTCAGGCACAGGGAATTGCTGCCGCGAAGGCGAGGGGCTACAAGTTCGGACGACCGGAGTGCGCTTTGCCCGAAAACTTTCCCGAAATCGTCGAAAAAACAGAAAAAGGCGAGCTTCTCGTGAGAGACGCCGCCCGCATGTGCAATATGAGTATTTCCTCATTTTACAGAAAGTCGAAAAGCTTAAAGGATAACAGATCGGATTTTCCGTAGGGACCGGCGTCCTCGACGGTCCTCGCTCATACGCGGAGGAAAAGGACTTTATCGGTCAAAAGGTACACCTTTTAAGAGGATATTTTTACCACAAATTATTACATAAATTGAAACATGCTGTGCCTTATTCGCAATATATTATAGCACAAATATGGTCGAATGTCAAGTGCTTTCCTAAAAATAAAATATTCCCAAAAGGTGTACTTTGTGGTAATGTGGCTGTATATGTAAGATAATTTGTTTGTTGACAAAGGCTGAGGAGTGTGGTATAATATAAGTGTACATGTTATGAGACGGAGGGTTAGACGTGCTTGCCTTATTGTTAACTTTAGTTGATGATCCTTTAGTTTGTAAACCATTGGAATATATTATAAAGAAATACACTTCGGAAATGAAGAATGTTGCGTATGGTGTTCTTGGTAATATTAGCGAGGCAGAAGACGCTGTAGAAGATGTTTGGGTAGAGCTTGCCTTTAACGTGGATAAGATACCGGATTTTTATGAGCCTTCCAAAAGGACAAGGAGTTATTTGCGAACAGCAGCTAAATATTCGGCAATAGATTATTTACGTAATAAAATAAACTCGCCTAAAACAGTGCCAATTGACGGTATAGACTACGAAGAATATTTACGAAAAGAGCAGACAGACGAATTTACCGAAAACAGTCACCGGATATATGAAGAAGCGATAAAGGTAATATCAAAGATGCCAACGGAATATCGACGTGTTATGTCTTTGATTTACATATATGATAAATCATATGACGAAGTGTCAAGAATTTTAAAGATACCTATCGGAACAGTTAAGAGCAGACGGCACAAAGCCATAAGTATATTGAGAGATTATTTTGATTGTAAGAAGAATTGAGGTAAATAAAATGGAAGAAAGATTACCAATCCCAAAAGAAATTCTAATACGAGCATTGCTGACAGTAGAATAAGCTGAAAACAG
>JBGVNP010000009.1:0-22285 GCA_045125655.1 Eubacteriales bacterium
ATTCCCATAGCGGATAAAAACTTTCGGGTAAATCCCATATCATAATCTCCTATTCTTCGGCGGTATTACTTCACCGTTTGATTATTTTTATATAATAAAGCAAAAGAGCCAATAATAGAAATAAATCTACTATCGGCTCAATGGCTCTACTTTTGAATTTTCAACGGTATTTCTTTCTTGCAGTGCTTACACCATAAATAAATAACACCGTCTTTTTCTTTTGCGATTATCTTGTTACAACAGTCGCATTTAATATCTTTACTTGATTTTACCATTTTTTTATTCATTTGTCAAGCACTCCAAAATCAAGCATTTTTCATACTTTCTTCCATAAGTTTTTTATATTCTTCTGTGTGTTCTGTGGCGGCTTTTTGCAGAAAATGAACGGCTCCGGCTTTTCTGTGCGTGCCCAACTCAATACCAGCCGCATATTCTACATTCGTGCCTATATATACTGATTTTTTCTTATCGGATGGGGCGTTACCGCTATATTCTGCCTTTTTAGTTTCTCCATCCACCTCATATTCATAACTTTTCGTGTTGGCTTCTTCTCCGCTCAACGCCCAAGTTATGCTGTTTCTCAATCTACCAGTCAACTGGTAATTTTTGGCTTCGTCACGATCCATCGTATAAACGGCTTCCGTCAATACCTCTTTCGCATATCCTTCCGCTTCCAAGCCGATTGATTTTAGTCCTCGTTCAATGGCCTTTTCCATAGCGGATAGGACTTCTTCGGTGTTGTCCTTTACTCTGTAATTGCTCATTTTTTTAACCTCTTGAGCCATTCAATCATTTTTTCGGCCTCTTTTGCGTTTTCGGCGTACCATTTTGCTTTTTTAGCAAACAAAACTTTTGCTCCTTCGCTTTTTGCTTTTTCGGCCTCTATTAAATATTCTCGTTCGGCCATTAAAGAGGCTTCTCTCAATCTCTCTTGATACGCTATGCTTTCTGTTATATATTTCTTTGTATATTTCCCTGAAAACGCAGGCATTGGCCCTGCCATTTCGTCAACCTTTTGCTTTATGTCAAGGTTATCAATGCCTGTATAAACTTTTGAGCGATCGGTATATCCGCCGGAACTTTGAATGTCATATCTCCCAGAAGATACAAGTCGCTCATAATCTTCCCCAAGTGTATACGGGTTTTGTTTGTTAGCCAAAACATCGGCGTTGGTTTTTTGGGCATTTTTCTTAAATCCTTTAACCTTTGAAACAAGCGTACATCTGCAATTATACACATTCGCACCGTCAGCCGTAGGATCGCCTGGGAACATAATATCGCCAAAATCGTTGTGAAAAGGCTTGTCGATTGGGAGAGAAACACCATTCAAATCAACATGCCAATCACGGGTACGCTTATCAATAGCGGCAAGCCATTTCTTTTCGAGGATAATGCCATCGTCCTGCGCCCTTTGATAACTATCCATTCTTCCCTTATTCTCTGCACCCGTTACAATGGTGCGAGCAGAGCGAATTGCGGCATCTTTGTTTCGCTTTAACAAAGCACCCATTTCTTTATCTGTCAAACCGTCGGTTTTGGAGGTTTTCATAATCTCACCAAAAATACGCTTTGACATATCGGGTATGCTTTCGCCTTGTATAATCCCCTGCAATACTTCGCTATTTATGGCTTTCATATTCCACGGAATATCTTTTGCAGGGTCTAACTCACGGAACGGCAAAAGGCTTTTATCGGTGGTTGCTAATTCTCGCACTGTGTCGGCATCTACAAGCGTAAACGAATAACCACCTACACCGTCAACCGATTTTTCAAGTGCATTATAATTCAATGCGTAAACTTCGGGCAATTCGCCATTGATATATGCCGTTGCGGTTTGGTTGACGTTCAACAACTGTTTGGCAATATCTTCTTTCATAGCCGTAAAGCGTTTGCCATACATAATTTTATTCTGTCGCCAAGTCTTGTATTCGTCCTCGGTCAGTTTTCCTGCCTTGACAAGCTTCCGCTTTTCTGCATCCGCTTTTTCAAACTTGGCAAAATATTCATTGGCTTTTCGCTGAATATCTTCCTGCGCTTCGGAATAAATGGCAGACAACCGCTTTTCCATTTCTTCCAGTTTATCATCTGTCGCTCGGTGCGCTTTGTCTGCCATAATTTATTCACTCCTCGTTAGGTGTAGTGCCAAATCTGTCAATTTCCTCTGCACCCTTGCGCTGTAAGATTCCCTCGATTTCGTCCTCGGTCAAGAAAGGCAACTTACGCAGGACGGTCTCATCGTCAAGATATTCAGCCGCCTGCAAAATCATAGTGGTTTCTTCGCTACGGTTTACAATCTGCGAGCGTTTGAAAGTGGCGGTGTCCTCGATACCAGCAACAGCCAAAATGCCGTTGATAAAATCGTGTAAGCACAGTTCAAACTCATCCGTCTTTTGATTAAGAGGCTCGTAAGCGGCTTCAATCTGCGTTGCGGTAACATTACCTGCGGCGATCTGCTCCGTGTCAAGAGCCATACAATCTTTGTATAGGTCTTTTTCAAGGCGTTTCAGGTATGCTTCTCGGCTTTGATAAGGCACATCCATCGTGTGTGCCTCTGCCTTTACGCCATCGTCACCATCAACCACAGCCGCTTTTACAACCTTCATTCGCTCAATAAATCGCGCGAGGTCAACGTCATCCATACCGCCAGCATTTGTGATAGTCCAGTAAATCATAGACGCATCGTCCAAATCGTTAGCGAAACCACTCTTGATAAGGTCGTAGCAGTCGATTTGCTCACGCTTGCCCACCAATTCACTCTGCTTTTCAGGGTTTGCCCACAGCGGAACGATGGGGAATGTGGGATAATTCTGCCCGTCGTAGATAATCTCGCCGTCTGCTTCGCTGGACTTGACAACCTGAATATAGGTGCGCTTTTCATTCAGCACAGCCATATCCTTGCCCTTGCGCTTGATATAGTCGGTGTATCCGTCTACCTCAAACAGGGTTGCACGCAACGGCTTGTTATCGTCAATCTGCCAAAAGCGAATACCAGCCATCAAAGCACCGTTTTCCTCGTCATATAGCGGCACAAACTCGGTCAAATCGTACATCTCGATGTGGTCTTTGTTGTAAAAGCCAAAAGACACTGCCTGAATAAGAGCAGATTTTGCGCCCTTATACAATACGCTGTCAATGTTCTTGCCCAGCTTGTCCTTTGTCGCATCGTTCTCAAAAGTGATACCATTACCAAGCAGATATGCCGCTTCCTGCGTTACAAACCGCTTGAAGAAACCGCTTGCACATTTGTGGTTTGCGGAATAATTGTCCGGCACAGCCTTACCCGTCAAGGTATACAGCAACTTTTGATAATTCATAATCGTGGCATTTCTACCACTTGCATACAGTTCAGCATCCTTTGCGATGCGGTATGCTTCGCTCGATTTGTGCTGTCGAATGGCATCTAATACGAAATCCATTCTTTTCTGTTCGTTTTCTCCAATGTCTAAAAGGTCATTGTAGGTGTATATATCAACCACTCCCTATTATGTATTTGGAACATCTGGAATTTCCATCCAATGTGTCACTTGCAAACCGTGTTCGCATTCGTGCTGGAAGTGCGGATTTTCTTCTACAAGATAATACCGCAAAACCATAAAGAACGGATATTCATCGTGTCCGTCAATGTTGCATCTGCAAAGATATTCTTTCCCTCTTTTGGGAAGTTCATTTTTAACGCTTTTCCACATAGTTTGCCTCCTACACAAAAATCGGTGTGTAATTGCTTTCTTTCCGCACTTTGTTTTTCATTATCGTATTGCAGAAATAGCGAATATCATCCATTGCGTGGTCATTTTCCTTTATGACCGTATCAGCCGTTGCTTTATCATCCCACCGATACAAGCCAAATTCTGCTATGCTGTCAACGCAAGAGCGGTGGATTTTGATGTTGCCATTCTTCAAGTACACCGCTGTTCTGCGGATACCATCCAGCACATCATTGTTCGCCTTGCGGATCGCAAAACCACGCTTTCGGAGTGCGGCAATAAATGAAGCTGCCGAAGGGTCAACAATCACTTGCCGAATGTTGTACCCCTTTGCCAATTCCTCCACGCTGTCGCAATAGTCCTCATCCGTCCGCTGTACAGCCTTTTCTCTGCCGTTGTAGTAATATTCCTTTATCCGTGTCGCTTTGTCGCCCAGGACGCACCACAGACCGGCAGAGAACGGGTTCATTGTGCCGTAGTCAATGGAGATGTAGTATTCGCCATTTGACGGGATTTCGTCAACGATGTTATCCTCACCAAAGTCATATACCAGACCTTCCGCAACGCACCACTCACCGAGGATATAGCGGTTGTAGAAAACTCCCGTATACATTGACTTGTAACGGTCAATAATCCGCTGTGACAAAGAGGGATTATCTTCCAGCAAGAAGTGCAAGCGGATTGCATTATGCTTTTTCGGCTGACATACCCACTCTTTGTAAAACCAATGCTGTGGCGATGCAGGGTTGCAGTTAAACCACAGCTTTGAGCCATCAACAGAACAACGGGCGCAAGCCTGCTCCACGAAAGAACGGGGTTGCAAGGCTACCTCATCCAGTAGGACACCTGCAAGGGTTCTGCCCTGTATCAAGCTGAACGAACTTTCATCCTTGCCACCGAATACCTCGAAAATGTTTTCGTGTCTTCCATCGGAAACAACCAATATCTTATCCGTCCGCTTCCATTGTATGCGGTACTTATCCTTTGCATAGGTCAATCCGATGTATGGCATTATTAGGTTCTTAACGGTGCTGTCAACGGTCTTTCCGCAAATTCCAAACCGCTGATTGTTGTACCGGCGCATTGCATCGTCAACAAATGACAGCATCATAAAGACTGTTTTACCGCTACGGATAGCACCATCGCAAACAATGGCATCGTAGTTGGTGTAAGGAAACGCCATTATCTGCTTTTGCTTTCGACTAATCGGCAATCACATCACCCCTTGCAGACCAAATAGACCATTGATAAGAGGTAACGGCCTTATGACAATCTTTGCACAAGAAAATCAAATTCAATTCGTCGTTTGTACCTCCCATAGAAAGCGGTATCATATGGTGTTCTTCCAGTTCTTTGTCCGTGCCGCAAAAGGCGCATTGTCTTATATGACTGGAAGCCTTTTTCCTTCTTTCTTTCAGCAGGGCAATTCTTTCTTCTCTGCCCTTTTGCTTGTATATAGGCTCTTTGTTTCTCAACTCTGGAAAATACTTGTATAGGCTTTCCAGTATAGAGCAAGGGCTTAAATTCTTCCCTTTAGACCTATTGCTTGTAGAAATAAGCTCTGGGTCGTTCAGCCTTGATATAGCCGTTGCAGAAAGGTTATCTACAAAAACATATTGCAGTATTTTCTCATCCCGCTTTTCAATCATATTTTGCGGATTAAAATCTGCAATAAACTGTAAACCCTTTACCCTTTGTTCGTTGGTAATTCTCCAACCACGGCTTCTAATGTTTTCCATATTCATTCTCCTAACAGAATTATTATATAAAGCAAGTAATCAATGGTTAGGCATTGAAACGGTTTGCAACCCGCTGTCCTTGCATTATATCTTTGTTATTGCAGAAAACCATCAATCGGTTTCATTCTGCATCCTCTCCGCCTCTTCTCTCAATGCCTTGGAAAGTGCATCCTCTGCCTTTTCTTCGTCATAGCGACCAGTAACAACCCGTCCGCTGTCGCTCCATCCGCACCAGTTTTTCAAGCCAAAAATGGACATTGTGGGATTGTACTTGCCCATCATACCGCCCTGCATAATCACATCGCTTTGCATCTGTTCAAAGTCTTTTTTAATGGTGGGAAATATCTTGTTCAAGTAGTTGTAAATCGTTCTTCTGTCGGTTTCTTCGTAGTTGTCTGCAAGCCACCTACAAAATGCGGTTTGTGTAGGAACTGTCGCAAAACCGCTTCTCACAATTTCGTCACAAAAATCACGCCACAAACCAATAAACTGTTCTTCACTTTCAAATCTAAAAGGCTTTGTTTGCAATTCCTCACCTCCAAACAGAAAAATAGTGCATACAGACAGTTTCCCATCCATATACACTATTTTACCATATTTAATTTTGCTTGTCAACGATAGGCCTGTCAACGCCTTTTGTAAGATTGGCTAACCGCTCCATCGCCTCTTTTCTAACCTCGATTTCGGCATATTGTAAAATGCGTGCAAACTCTTTATGGTCGGTCACTCATCCACACCCACCATTTCTTTTACAAGGTCATTAACAAAACGCTTCAAGCCGTCCAAACAATGCACCTTTCCTGAGCAATAACTCCAAAGAACATCTTCCGCAAAATTGAACGTTTTTCGTTCTCTTTCGGCTCTCGCTCGGTAGTTGCTTTCCAACGCTTGGAGTATTTCTGTATGCAACCGTTCCGCAAACTCTTTGATTGCTTCGGCTTTGGCTTCGTGATAAGCATTTACAGCGTTTTCTCGCCTTGTTTTTTCTGTTATTAATTCACCATTCAACCTCTCAATCTTTGCCTGCTGGCGGTTGATAAGGTCAAGGGCTTGTTCAAGCAAATCATCAATGCAGTAATCCAAGTCTGTGGTTTGATAAGGGCATCGTTCGCATCGTGTAACGCCGTTGCTGTCATCCGTGCAACACTCCAAAGCCTTAATAATCTCGTTGTCGGTCATAAGGTGTCACCGACTTTCTCGGTTAGGTGAGTGAGCGCTTTTTCTGCTCTTTTGCCTAATTTATCGGTTACTGTATTTCCAATATAAGACCAACAATTTCCGCAATATGCCCTTACTCCTTGAATGTGTAACAAGCCGTCATACATTTGTGAATTATCGCCTGCTTCTTCACCATCAAACCGTTTGTAATATTCCGCTGTTCCTTTGTAATAATCTTTTGTATAAAATTCTTCGTATTCACAAAATGGGCATTTGGTTAATTCACTAAATTTCATTTCCCCTCACGCTCCTTTAACGCCTTTTCCACTTCCTCTTTGGTGAGGAATACCGTAACACCAATTGCATTAACGGTATATCTTTTGTACGTATGTCGGGTATGAATTGAATTGTCTACCCTTATCTTCATTAGCAACTGTTTTTTAGTCTTGATAATGCTAACAATTTCGCCGACAACAAAATACTTTGAATGGATAAATCGGCTTTCATAATGGATAGGAAAATAACTCCAAGTATCGCCGTCAACATACACCGTATCTCCAACCTTACAAGGCGGTACGATAACTCCGTTTGCGATAAGGTAATCGGCAAAATATTCCGCACATCCTTTGCCTCTACACAAATCGTATAAATCATACCATCCAAGATTTTTGTCGTTGTCGGCATTTCTTATCAACTCTATCAGCCTATCTTTCATTGTCTGCACCGTCCTTTCGCTCGTCTGCGTCCTCATAGTCTGCCAATTTATCAAGCACTCTCAAAACAGGACACTTTCGGTTTCTAACGCTTGGGCAACTTTTGGCATACTTGCACCATTGAAGCCCATATTCCCCAGTACAGTTGTCCCTCGGTATCGTGTCGGTATTGATAAATACATTCACGCCAACTCTTTTAGTCAACCGTTCGCTCATTCACCCTCACCCTTTCCGTCCATCTTTGCACCAAACCCACAGTAAAAATCATCTTCGGGAAAGAATGGATACCTCCGTCTAAACTTGTCGCATATTTCTAATTTGTTTTGTCTGTAAATACAATCCTTACACCGCACTACCTCTACCACATCGGCGGTGGGCATAATATTCAAATAATCAATAGCGTGGCCTTTTGCCATCAAATATACGGATTTCATAAGTTTGTTTCCTGCTTGTGCCGTTTTTGTCATATGTTCTTCAAGAATTTTAGTTGCCAATTCACGCTCGATATATTCCTTATCAGCCATCGTCCGTCATCTTCTCTTTTTGTTCGCACAGTTCATACCATTCCATTTTGGCGTCAGAATCCTCCGCATACGGCGTTGTTCTAAATCCGCAATTATTGCACACAACACGAAATTCTTTCCATTTGCAATACGGATAAAACGCCTTCGTCTCGCCTATTCCGCCACATTTAGGGCATTGTTTATATTCAGGAATTGCCATATTTTTATCCCCCTTATCTATCCATAACAGAATAATCTTCTCGCTCAAACTCCAAGCCCATTTGGTCAATTACCACTCGGTAAATGTGTGTCCAAAACACCTCATCGTCTTTGTGCTTGTCGGACAATTCGCTGATGCGCGAAATAGCTCTCATACAACGCAATTTTCCGTGTCCGTACAATTCGTTATACACCGCACACATCAGTTTGAACATACGCCTTGAGGACGCTTGTCCTTGTCGCTCATACTCCTTTGCGACCTCTTGCCGGACTTGGCTCTTCATCTTATTGCTGATAGGCAATCTTGCTTTCATTTCGCATCTGCCTCCACATTCGCATATCGCACACCAAAATCCAATGCGTCCTGATGGTTGTCGAAATACACATCAATTTGGTTTCCCTTGATGGCACCGCCACAATCGTGAGCAATGTACTCTTTACCATCAATATACACCTTGCTGTCGTAGGGGATAACCGCAGGGTCAACCGCAATAGACACACCCTGACACAGTCGCTCACCGCTCGCACCGATTACAATATCGTTTCCGTTCTCGTCAATCGGTCTGCCATACGCCCAAAAACCACAACATTTTTTACAAGAACAATATGCGGTCAGCTTAAACTTGCCCAGATAAATGCGTTTCGGCTGTTCGGGAATAGGCTCTTGAATAGGCTCGTTTTCTTCCACAACAACCACCACCGCTTTATTTTCATTATTTTGCCCCAAATCGGCGTTTTCTTCTTTTGAATATACACAATCGCCCTTGCTCATAAAAGGCTGTGCAACGGCAAATAACACGCCCCAAAACACAGCAGACACAACAAACCAACAAACAATCTCCAAAAACACCTTTTTAACCCCCGACCAGTTAATCTTTTTCATATTCTTTTACCCCCTCTAACAGACAATTTATAATGCTGTTTGCTTTCATATCGTGCAACACGGCTCTGTGTACCGATTTGCCATCCTTATCAAACCCAAGCCGGTATTCGATCGGATAATACCCAATCCCATCAAACCACACCACAACCGATTTCGGCTGTACGGCGTTTCGTTGGCACAGTTCAAGATAACGTTTGCGTTCCATTATTCGTTACCTCCAAATGTTTTTCAGGTGTTCCCTGTGATTATAGTATACACCATCCATCTCCATTTGTCAACACTTTTTTATATATTTTTTTAAAAGTTTTTAGAAAATGTTAGAAATCGAGGTCAAAATCGAGTTCGTTTGCGATACTTTCGGCAGATTTACGGAAGCAAGAATATTGCTTTTGCTCATAAATATTGGCTAAAACACGCTTTGATTTTTCGCTATAATGTAGTTTGATTGCGTTTTCTCCAAGTAGCAGTTTGCCGTTCAAGCGGTTTTTTGTAACCATAAGACGGCTGTCATAGTCCTCGCCTTGTTTTGCTCGTTCGTAGTTAAACACAAAAGAAACGGCGTTGGTAATGTCTGACGAACCACTAACAGTATCATTGTCAAAATCTGCGTTGCTCTTTTTGGGGTGTGCCACAAGAATAATTGCCACATCATACTGCTGTGCCATTTTTTCAAGGTTTTTCACAAACTGCGATTGTTGCCTGTATAGATCGCTGTTTGCATCACAATCCATAGCAGTCATAAGGTTGTCGATGCAGACCAGTTTGATGTCATATCTGCAAATGCTATCTGTGATAACTTTCAATAACCCCTCGTATTCATCGTCATTTACCGCAGAATTATCAAAAATAAAAGCCTTGTCATAGTACCATTTATTGATTGTGTTTACTGTTTGCTCGGTCAAATAGTATTCGTTATCGCCGTACTCGTTCTGTCGTGTAGCGATATTTTCGGCACCGGCAATCTGCAAGTCAAGCCAGTTCTTGAAATGGTAATTCGGCAACTCGCCCGAATATACAAAAACAGAGTTTCCTTGTTCTATTGCTTCGGCAACCAAACTTGACATAAAGGTAGACTTACCCTCACCACGCTTACCACTTAAAAGCACACAATGGCCACGCAACAAACCGCCGCAAATGCGGTCAAGGCTTCTCACTCCAGTTTTGATTTTCGGCAGGTCGGAAAGGTTTACCGCTTCAACATTTGCCAAACGCTTAACGAATTTTACATCTCGAAGCTCTGCGTTTTCAACAGCCTTTACAAGTGCATCTTTTCCATACTTACGCAAGATGTCGTTTGCGTCCTTTTCGCACAAATAATCTTCGGGACGGACGCATTTTACCTTTTTTTGCAATCGTTTTTCGAGGGTATCAATAAGGGTGATTTTTCCTTTTTCATAATCGCCAAAAACAACGATTTCTTCAAACTTGTTCACCCAATCCCAACAATTAGCCAACCAAGTGAAACCAACCGCACCCGTTGGTACGCTCACAGCGTTTTTAATGCCAGCAGTAGCCAAAGATAAACTATCCAACTGTCCCTCGGTAATAACAAGGCGGCCAAAATCCTCACATTGTGCCATACCAAACAAAATAGGCATAGTGTCTTTTTCGCACCATTCCTTGCACTTGTCAAACCGCTTGTCAAAATCAGTTTTGCGGTATTTCACAAACTGCAAAACGTTTTGATCGTCATAGAAAGGGAAAACCAAAATGTTCTCTTTGTCGGTCTGTGTGGTTATATTATACCGCTTACAAACCTCGGCAGATATACCACGGCTTTCCAAATATTCAATCGCTTTCGGCTTGCTCTCGATTTTCTTTTGTGGCAGTTTGCGGTATTTCTGTTCTTGCTCGTTTTCAAGCCTAAAGCCAAAATCCCTTGCCAATTCCACAAAATGTCCGTGGTAGTCACAAGTAGCACGAAAACACTTAAAAGCGCCAGTTTTTAGGTTGACGGAAAAAGTGTCTTTGTCTTTTCCGTCGCCTTTACAATGCGGACAATACTTAAAAAACAATTCGTCGCCCTTTTGGTGTGTTTCTATGCCAACAAATCCGGCAAAGTCAAAAACGTCACTCGGTTTATATTCATACATAACAATTCCCCCTTAAAAATCTATACCCGATTTGCTCAAACCAAAATCAATAACCTCATACCCTTGCTCGTTGATTTCTTTTCCATAAGCGTTGTACCGCTTGCCGCCGATTTCGTAATACTCAACGCCGTTAGGCGCAACGCCCGAAGGGCAACCTTCTTCTTTATCTTCTTTATCTTCTTTATTATTCTTTAATTGTTGTTGATTGATTGTTGATTGATTGTTAAGTGATTGTTGATTGATTGTTGATTTGCGTGTTGGCTTGTCTTGGTAGTAACTGTAACCAACTATTGTAATTACTTGGAATTTCGAGTATCTTTTGGTTGTTATTTCGCCTGTTGATTTTAGGTGTTGAATTGCAGTTCTAACCTCTTGAATTGTCATATTTAGGGTGTTAGCAATCTTCTCATAAGAGGTTGGCAACTGTCCCCTTTTGATTACGATGTTTTCAAAAGAATAGGGGTTTATATTGGCTTCAATAAGCAAATGAATAAAAACCCTCATTGTGTTCCCATTTTGATACCATCGCCACTTTGTAATATTCCGATCTAACTTGATAAATGTGCTTTTATCTGCCATACAATCAATCCTCTTTCGGATAAACTATAACCACATAGCCGTCATTTATGCACCTTGACACAACATCAGCCAAGTTTTCGTTGGTGGCCTCATAATATTCTGGCAAATCGTCCGGCTCTGTTCCGTTGAAAAAGTCCTGCGGATTGTGGGTTGCGATTACTTGATAATTCATATATTCATTCCCCTTTGTAGTAAAATAAAACCCTATATATCCGGCAGTCGTAGTACCGAACATATAGGGTCATTTAGGTTGTTATTAAATTGTTTAGCCATCGTTGAGCTACGACCTTCAACAACAACCTTTACTACATTATACCCCACCAACGCAGGAAAGTCAAGATAAAATTAAATATATCCCCTGTTTTTCTTTTTGGCTTCGATATTGCCCAAGATTTCCCTCTCGTCAATATATTCAGGGTGTTTCATTTGACATTCCCAATGGTCGCACTTATTCAACCGGAAAATACAATTTTGACATCCGCTTTGTTCCCCGCAATATTCTGCAACAATTTTGGCGGCTTCAAACGCTTTTTTGTTGTTAATCATTCAATCATCATCCCATTTCGTGTGTGGGTGTTGTTTCTGCCATAAACTCTCGGTGCTTCAAATTTGGTATTAAAATATCGTGTTCAATAACTTGCTTTGCAAACTCACCAATATCTTCATAATTAGCGGCTACGCTTGAAATGCGAAAACCGTCACCAATAAAAGAAACCTCGTGGCGTTCGGGGTTATAATCAAAAACCAATTTCATTCCCTACTCCCCCTCAATCTCTTTTTGTTCAGTATTACAATAATTTATTATATGCTCACCGATACGGCGTAGATCGGGCAAATCGAAAAACGGTCTTGTTTCTTTGCCTACAAGAATAGTATTGCACTCATATTCCGCATTGATAAGCATACAAGCAACCTCCCACGGTGTGTCGTATGGCGTGATTTTCAATTCTTCATTTTCAATCAACATATTTACACCTCAATTTCTTTTGGCTTGGCATAACTGCAAAAATCGTCTGGTTGAACAATCGGTGTATCATCATCGCTAAGCCAATGTTCGTTAAAGCAAAAAACATCTTTATGATACTTGCAATCTTTACACCTTGTAACAATCACAAAATCTCCGCCTTGCTTGATTTCTGCAATTCGCTTGTCGAGATTTGCTTTTAGCATTTCTTCATCAACAACAACGGGTATTTCAATCTTCATTACAATCCACCTCCATATCCTGCAAATATTCCTTTGCTTCTCTGTATAAGATTTCTTTTGCTAATTTCGGGAATGTTTCAGCCTTGCAGAAAACAATGTGAGCGTTGTACCTTGCCATCCACGCTGTCAAGTTGGCAATCAATGCGTTTGGGTGCATTTGTGAGCGATATTTTCCGCTATACACATTTTCCCAAGAACCGTTTTCAATAACGATGTAAACCCTCGCCCCTGCTTCTTTGATACGCTCAAACTCACGGATAAACCTATCACGATTTTGGCAAAAGTTTCCGCATATTTCTGTTAGTCCAAGTTTGCGTTCGATCAAAGCGACATTTTCAAGACTGATTTTCTCCCCGTTTGGCAAGGTAAACTCTGCCGTATAGTCCCCACTTTTCAAAGCTTGTATGCGGTAAGGGACACCAAAGGCATCCCACCGCTTTTTTGCTTCTTTTGTTGGCTTCTCACGACTATCAACGAGCAAAACCATACTGTCGAGTGTTTTTTGTAGTTCAAAGGGTGTCATTTTATCACCACTCAAATCCAAAATCGGAGCGTTTGATTTTGCACATAGGTTCTCCGTCCAACCAAAACACCAAACCCTCGATACGGTTTTGGCGCAGGAACTTTTTAATGCCCTCAAAGGTTCTCTCCACCTGAACGTGTGCTGTGCCATGTTGGAACAACATGTCTCCATTCAGTTTGTAGGGGTTCCCTTGGAAATGCGGCCCGACAGCTTCATAGGTGCCGTCGCACAACGGTTTATCCGTATTATGAAAAGCCTCCACAAACCACTTGTCGGCAGGGTTTTCGGTGTTTACCTTCACCCAATGCGGATGATGCCCCGTTACGGGGTCTGGTTCGCAACAGGGGATAGCGCCTACCGGCGGCTGCTTCCCCTGCTTGGCATCATACCGCTTGTAAAACACCCCGTCGATAAAGGCACAGCAGGAACCGTCATATTTCACGGTGGCGATGCCCTTGCCCTCAAGCACCCATTCCATACCTTCGGTAACGTTCGGCTTAATTCCTACAACTTTGTGGTTTGCGTACTCTCTTTCAAACAATGTAGGTATTTTTTTCATAACATCCTCCTTAAAACAATTCACATTCCGCTTTTCGGGCGTATATTTGTCGGTAGTTCATATAATCAACCCCACGCATTCGCCATTGCGGTTGCAATTCCATCAAAAGTCTTGCTACGCAATTTCCGGCTCAATTCGCTATTCCAAGAAATAGTTTTGCCTCTTTCATCAATCATTGTTTCCCAAGCATAGGATTTGCAGTTTTCAGGCTTTTCTGCAACTGTCGGTTTCAATGGCTCTAAACCCTTGAGCCATAAGCAGGTTGCCTTTGTAAACGGATGCCCAAATTGCCAAGGCTGAATGATTTGATCCGGCTTTCTGAAGTGTGTATTTGGATAGCCGATAGGGTTCTCGATGCAGATTTTGTCACAATCCGCATTTGCAAACTTCATAAAAAACTCAAAAGCCGCCTCTCTGTCTTTGGCTCTTTGAATTGCTTTTTCACCCCATTTTTCAACATTCAAATACGGGTTTCCGGTATTGGTTAAAAACTGACAGGGTGGGTGGGCAATTATTAAATCCCACTTTTCTTTCAACAACGGTAAAACATCGCCCTTAATATGCCACTCAGGATGCCCACCACTACACTCTTGTATATCGCAACTGTATGCTTCGTGTCCCTTTGCCCTAAATGCCTTACATACAGTTTGGCTTTCCTCACAAGCAATCAATACTTTCATCTTTACCTCCTATTTCATAACTTAACCGCCCCACCCCACAATGGAGCAGGGCGGTGTGTGTTCATCGCCTATTAGTTGAAAGGTAAATCCTCATCAAAGATTTCCTCGAAATTGGTGACAGGCTTTACCTCGACAGGCTTATTCTTCAACGGGCGGTCTTTCATCTGCCGGAAATTGCCGTTGCGGATGTCATCCACGCTGACAAAGGTGCCACATTCGGTAGACCAGCCAGTATTGCCGTTGACCTCCCACTCAAAGTTGCGGAACAGAACACCGACCATATTGCCTTTCAGCTTTGCCTCGTCCCAATCCCAATGATAGCCGTTGTTGCTCTCCTCGATACAAGCGATGGCATTACCAAACGTGCGCTTTTGTCTGTCAAACCACTGGTTGCCCTCTTGAGGAACGTTGATACGGAAATTGCCCTTCCACTTCTTGTCCTCGTTGGTGTTGGCTTTATACTGATTTGCAAAGAAATCCTTGTACTCTCCCTCTGCGATGTCAAAGGACACAACCAGCACATCGCCCCATTCGTATTCCTTGACCTCTGCGTTCATAATCTTGGCGACATAGCCACCAACGGGCAACGGGTCGTTACCGCTCACTCTTCTCTTAATGTCTACATCAAACTTTTTCATCTTTGTTTACCTCCAAAATTTCTTCATTTATTTCCAAAGGACACCAATGTCCCGTGGTGCGTGTGTCAAGCAAATACTCACCAGTTCGGCGGCATTGCTTTCTTGCGTATGTTTCCATAAGGGGACACATCTCGCAACAGATGTTCCCCTCAGGAAAGAAAATCTTTACGTTTGCTTCGGCATAAAACCGAACACCATTCTTAGCCATTTTCATACTCCTCGATAGCTTTAATTACAGCGTCAATGTCATTCGGGATGGTCTTTTCCTCGAATAGTCCCATAGGCGTTTTCGCCGTGCTGAAATTGGCTTGCGTCTCGAACAGATAGTTGCCGTCAACACACTTGGCATAAAGGACGATAGGGAATTTGGTTTCAAGTCCGATCTTGGACAACTTCTGCCCGTTGGTCTTGATGCTCGTAAACATATAACCGCTATCGTCTCTCACCGTCTGCGAATGGCAAACAAAGATAACGGTAATATCGTCTCGCATAGTCAACGCATAGTCGATGATGCCGTACACAGAAACAGCCAAATCCATCCATTTGTCGTAACCTTTTTCCTTGCTACGGCGCATTTCATCGGCTACCATAATTCCGTTCAAGGTATCAATAACAACCGTCTTAATGTGCGGACACTTATCATTGATGCCCTGCATAATGGTTAGCACATCGGATTGTCTGTCCGTGCACTTGTAATTCTTGTTTTCGGAATTGTACTTGCCTTTCCAACCACGCCAAGACAAACCTTTCTTGTCGCAGTCGAAATAGTATGTGCTTTTCGGGTCAAGGTTTCTCATAGATGTGGTTTTGCCCGATCCACTTTCGCCCATAATTCCAATAATCTTCGCCATTATTTTTTACCTCCTCTCTTTAATGCATAAACAACCAACGCCACAATCTCGATAAGCACGGTTGCAAAACAGCCGTATACAAAGCCATTCCAAAACTCATTCATCTTTCAACGCCTCCTCTGCATTTTTCAGTTTATCTTCCCACTTTGCTTCTGTTAGAAAATGCGGCTTGTTCTTCTGGTTTTCGATGCGGGAAATCTCACCACGGCTAACCCCAAACAACCCCTCTGCTTCTCGCATTGTCAGCAAATGTTTCACACGAAACGCTTTAACCTTTTCACCGATTGACATTCTTCTTCACCTCCTCCGCAATTCGCTCGTCAAACCAATATCTATCCGCTTCGATAAAGGGCGTACAATCGACAGGCTTTACCGCCGACGCAACAGCCAACTCACGATAAAGCACTTCGTTAATCTGTTCTGGAGTAAACATACACGACAAGAAATAGTCAATATCAACAGGCTGTTTCTCACCGCTTTTTTTCGACAGGCCATAACACTTTGCAATATCGTATTTGTAATCCATAGCGGTCTCGCTCAAACACTCATCGCACAAACCCTCGGTAAGTTCGTCGTCGAGGAAGATGCCGTGGCACTTGGCGCAGTGTCCTGCTTCTTCCCATCCGTCACCACCGCACGACGGGCAATATCGAAACTCGTCATACGCAGGAGTTCCCCAAAACTCACCCATATACTCTCTCTTTACTGCAAACTCTCCATCCTCAAAAATGTGTCCGCAATCGTTACACTTATACCAAGACATCAATCAACACCACTTTCAATAATAGCAACCATCTTACCATACGAAATAAGCCTGCCCGTCTTTTCTTTGTGTTCAATCGTCGCCGCAACCACATCGTGTATCGTCGGCGTACCATCCAATAACTTTTTCGTCTTTCGGTAGCACACGGGCAGTTTCTTGTTTTTCTTGTTCTTGTCCCTATACTTCTCTTTATCTCGCTCGTCCCTGCACTTATTCGAGCAATAAGCGTCGTTAAAATGCGTGGGTACAAACGAAACGCCACACCATCGGCATTCCTTTAACAATAATGACATATAAACCCTCCTTTTTGTTTTCGGTGTCTTTATTGTACACCACATTTTTGCAAATATCAATAGTTTTTTTGATATTTTTTGAATTATTTTTGCAAAAAGAAAAGACGGAACAGCCAAAAGACTGCTCCGTCCGTGTGTTTATGCGTCCATTAGTTTTGAAATAAAGCCGTCATACATCCTCGGTTGGAGGACTTTTGTGGCTTCAACGAGTTCATTTACGATTTGCCACACCTTGTCGTGGTTGCGGCCGTTGACGATTTGCAAAAATTCGCTACCGCCGTTGGTCTTGATAATGTTTTCGGGCGTTCTCGCATCGCCGCTATAACCGCTCCGATAGTCCATAGGCTCACCGAAAAGGTGGTCGTACACGATAAAGCAACTTGCAAGCCGTTCAAATTTCTTGTCGGTGATGGGTTGCTCTTGGCAAAATTCAATCTCTTGCAACAAATCCCTTTCGGTTATCATAAAATCGCCCCTTTAATCGTCCAATTCGTGCATAAACTTCTCGATGGCTCTACGCTCTTTGGGGTCGTTGGTCATCTTCAACATTTCCTCGGCCTTTTCCATCAGCATTTCAGTCGCACCGTCACGGGAATAGCCGCCACGATTGCCACCCATATTGCCGCCGCGGGCATAAGACGAGCCACCATCGTGGTGCATACCCATACCATCGTCACGAGAATACCGCCCCATACTGTCACGCTTGGCATAGCGACGACCACGGGCATAGGACGTGCCGTATATGCGACCCTCGCCCATATAGTGACCGTCCTCGGAATAGCCCTCCTCATCGTCGAGGGCGTCGATCTTGCAGATGTTCTTCACGGTATCGGTGAGCTTGTGGATACGGTCAAGTTCGGTCTGCGACACTTTGCCTCCGCTCATTTTTTTGGCTTTTTCCTCATACTCATAAAGCTCGTTCATAAGCATTTCTTTGATTTTATGCATACTTTTTCGCTCCTTTCTTACGCTACACGGTCAAAGATGATATTCGCATTGGTAACATCAATCGCCGTAGTCGCACTCACGTTCTCAACGGAAACAGTCACACAGCAACCGCAGGGAATGTCAATAAAGGTCGTGATGGACACATTAAAGAAATCACCAATAGCCGCAGGGGTGACAGTAGCGGTGGCGTTGCCCAAAGCTTCGCCGTTGATGGTCAAAGCAACAGAAATAGGCTCAACAGTGCCACCAGTAGCAATAGCAATATTGCCATCAAAGGTCACACGATAAACAGCCTTACAGCCGTTGGTTGCGCCTTTCAGGAAAAAGATACCAGAGCCGGTTCGATGGGAAATATAGCCTTTACGACAAGCACGATCGCCGTCCATAAACAGAACATTATCGTCCACATCCACGCTCTGCACAGGTACAAAACTGTATTCAGCCGCCATAATATAATCATCCTTTCATTAAATAAATAGCATTTTTACCGACAAAAACTATAACTATACTTATAATTTTATATGGCAAAAATGAAAATAAGGCGGCAGGGTATGGCAACCCCACCGCCCGTTTTTCACAGCATCAGCCTTTCAGCCGACCATTTCCACGATGGGAAAAGTAGTTCTTTCTATTCTATTTTAGAAAGAGCCTCAACCACAGCCGTTGCCAGCGTAGTTGACCTGACCGCAACAGTTAGTGGGGAAGGTCACAGGCTGGGGAGGCTGTACGATGTAAGCGGCAGTGGGGCATTCCGCACCAGTACGGCGCAGGATTTCGGCCTTGTTAGCGTCCATAGCCGCCATCAGTACAGCGTTCTGTGCAGACTGGGAAGCAGACAGGCGCAGGCTGTTGTTCTCCTGCTCCAAAGTGCGGATGTAGTTGGCGTTCAGCGCATCGAGAATAGCACGGCTGTTCGCATTGGCGTTGTCGACGATGTCACGGGTGCTGTTGTAGATAGCGTGACGGGTGTCGCAACCCTCGTTTGCGATGGTGTATTTTACATCGGAGATTGCGGCACGGGTATCGCAGCAACACTGAGCCAACTGTGCGCCGATGGAATTGAAGCCCGCTTGGGTGTTATAGCCCAAAGAGCAAATGGCATTGTCCAGACCACGGAAATTGCTATTGATGGTATTGTTCAGCGCATAGGTGCTGTCAGCCAAACCATAGGTCTGCTGGTCAAGCTTGGAAATCAAGGTCTGCTGGTCAACAGCGGCACGGACGTCGGACTGGGTAGCGCAAGGCTCACCATAGCCACCACCATTACCGCCAAAGCCAAAGCCGTTGCGACCCCAGCCAAACAGCAGGAGGATGATAATCCACCACGCAGAATTGCCGCCGAACATATCGTCGTTGTTTCTGCTGTTGCCGCAAATTGCCGCAAAGTCGGCAGCCGACATCTCAGAAGTAGTTAAAGACATAATAAGTCTCCTTTCATAATTTGTTTAATATATGCCAAATCAAGCCGTACGCTCTTGATTAAAGCCAAAAATAATTGTTGACATTTTGCGTTGTTTGGTGTATTATATTTATACAATCAAACGATAGTATGCAAGTCAAACTTGCTTATTATACCAGCGTGGGTCTGCAACGGCTCTATGTGCAGCAGACATCTGGCCCCGCATCAAAAAATGCGCCTGACGAGAGAGTAACGCCTCGAAATGCGAAAGCATAGCGCGGAGTGTCCCAAGCGGGGGAATAACTTGACACCAGTAGAGCCATCTAAAAAAGCGAAGGATTTATTTCCTTTGCTTTTTTTATTTTCTCCCCATAATTTGGTTAGCCATCTGCGAAAACTGGTTGAACTGGTCTTGCGACATCTGCCCAGATTGCAAAAGGCTCTCCACCATCTGCTTGGGATTGCTGATGGTCTGTTTCAATCGGTTAAAATCGCTCATAAACTGCGACATAGGGTTGTTTTGGTTGTTGCCGAATTGGTTAAACAACGGATTTGCCATTATTCAGCACTCTCCTTTGCGGTCTTTTTTACGGGTTTTGCTTTTAGCTCGTCTACAATAGCCGTAATTTCGCTTATTTTGCCCTCTATAGCCGTTAATTGCTCTTTGGTGGCAAACTTATCGCCACATTGACAATCGTGCTTTTCTGGCGTTTTAGGTGCGTTTGCGGTGCGCTCTGTGAAATCCAATACACGAATGGACGGAACGCCCTGTGCGTTTGCCGATTTGATATAGATCGTAGGCTGATTTTTATCCCACAAAGTCACGGTGTTATTGGGTGCGACGGGGTAGCTCTCCGCTTCCGTTTGGGACAAGACCCAAAGCATAGGGTCTGTGTGCATCGCCATAGGCTGTTGTGGCATCTGCTGATATTGCATTTTCTGTTGGTTGAGCATATCCGGCATTGCACCGTTGCTGTAATATCCCTGCTGTTGCGTGAAATAGGGGTTGCCATAATACGGGTTGTAAGCCATAATTAATTCTCCTTTTCAAAATAGTATATTGGTACTTCCTGACCGCTGTCCCACACATCGTAATAGTCGCCGTCACAAACAGTTAGGGCGTGGGTGCCAGTACCGAGGATGTAAGTGCCATTCGGGTGGTCTCTGCAAAAGTCCTCTACCGTGTAACAATTACAAGCATTTGGGATGGTGTTTCGTGAATAGCCTTTATGAGCCAAATATGCACCCCACACGGCGTTGGATGATGGCAAGTCGCAGAACATAAGCCCTTGCACACATAAATCTGCATAGGTCTTTTCCCACGGTTGTGACAAGGCTGTACTCACCGCCCTTATAACACAATCGCCCACTCTAGCGTTGATGGGGTTTTCATTGTGTCTTTTCCACATCGGTATCACCGCCATATTTGAGCATACCCATTTCTTTCAGCACTGTCATAGTGCGGAACACAATCAAAAAGGGTAACTTATCAAGCTCTTTGTGGTCTTTAATAAACTTTGCAATATTCATTCCCTCACCTCGGTATAAGCATAACAAAAAAACAGACCATCCACAATGAAGTGAATAGTCTGATTTTGGTTGGGTTTTGGTTACATTTTTGCCGCTTTTAACAGCACCTTGTCGCCAATACCATATATGATGTTTTTGGTCTGTGTGTCGGAAATGTCGTATTTCTCTGCGATCTGTTCAAGGGTCAAACCCTTAAACCACTTGTCGCAAAGCATTTCTCTGTGTACATCTAACCGAACATATTCGTCGATACAGAAACGTAAATTACTGTTCGTCACATCTTCTGGGATTTTGTGGCTCAATATAATGTACCTCCATATCAACCATTTTCGCAAAGGCGATTTCTCTCTGCACAAGCTCGTCTTTTTCGCCAACCACGATTAAGCCGTCACATAGGGATAGCAAGTCAAGGCGAATTTCCGTCTGTGCGTCAAGTCCCAATTCCAAATAGTGCAGATGAGAAAAAGCCATAATCGGACACACATAGCAATCCTGAGGTCTCTGCACCTGTAAATCGTGGGTGATTTGCTTTGCTCTGTTGTAGTTTTCTTCCTTGCCACCATAGGCGTGGGACACATAGTAAGTCGCCATTCAAATCACCTCAAATGAAATCCAAGACTTTTAATGTCTTTCGTTTTTCCATCAAGAATTAACTTGTACATTTTGGTTGCAGGAGGTGCGTAACCATCTCTCGCTCCATAACCGCCAAATTCCAAAAAAGCGCCGTTGTTGATTACTTCAATGTCTTTGAACGACACCGATTTGTTTTTGTTGTCATAGACCAGTTTTGGTCTCGGCTTATCTTTCGGGTCGTGGTCGTGACCGAAAAACATAAAGTCAAACCCCTCTAAGGTGTGTGCAGTAGAGTGCTGTTTGTTGTCTTTGGCCTTGTGTGTTAAATAACCTACATATCGGATTTGCTTTCCCTTGCCGTGCCCACCATCACCGACACCAACATCTACAACTGCGTAAGCATTGCGATAAAGGTGTCCAATTCCAGCCAACAAGCAACAATCATATAGAGGATATAAACCGCAAGCCTTTGTCGTTCTGTTGTATTCGTGATTTCCCGGCACAACCGCAATCGTTCTGTCTTTTAAGTCAATCAACTGTTGTGTTATCCACTCTTTTTGCTGTTGAGGATTGTGCGTCTGCGAAAAGCAATCTCCCTTTGAATTGGGTATGGCGTTCTCAAACAAATCGCCCACAAAAACGCAGAAATGATTTGGCTTTGACAAAATCTCTTCTTTGAGTCGTTTCCATCTCTTTTCATCAAAGCACTCATTGCCAAAATGCAAATCGTG
>JBGVNP010000010.1:0-1768 GCA_045125655.1 Eubacteriales bacterium
AATAAGGTGACATATGGATCAGAAAAAGCTTGACAGAATAAACGAGCTCTGCCGCAAGAAAAAGGCAGGTATCGAGCTTACTCCCGAGGAAGCCGCAGAACGCGAAGCTCTCCACAAGGAATATATTGCGGAATACCGCGCATACCTCCACGGCCTTCTCGATAATACAGTTATCGAACGTCCCGACGGAACTCGCGAGTACGTAAAGGACAGAAAGAAAAATTAAAGCAAAGAGCCCTCGGCTATGATATGCACCCCAAAAGTTAGACACTTTTGGAGGTGCATATTTTTATGAGTAAAACAGGAAGAAAAAACAAAAACTACTCGCCAGAATTCAAAATCCGTGTTATAATGGATATGCGAGAACACCGATTGAGCTACCATGAAACAGTACGCAAGTATGAATTAGGTAACGACCAAACGGGCGGAGCCAGATTGATGGTTCAAAGGTGGGAGCGCATATTCTTAGAAGAAGGAGCCGAAGGTCTAATGAAAGAAAGACGAGGCAGAGCTTGCAAAGCAAGCGGCTCTAATAAAGGTCGCCCACCGAAGCTCAATCGAAAGGTAGAGGAAGATCTAATCGCAGAGAACCAAAGACTCAGAATGGAGATAGAATACTTAAAAAAACTGAGCGCCTTAGTTCTTGCGGAAGAGCAAAAGAACGGCAAAAAGCGTTCATAATTGCTGAACTAAGGCAAAAGTATCCGCTTAAAGATTTGTTAGAGCTTTCCGGGATAGCAAGAAGCACGTATTATTACTATCTGAAACAGAAGGATAAAGACAAATACGAAAGCGAAAAACAAGATATATTGGAAATCTACAATACTCACAAAGGTAGATACGGTTACAGACGTATTTGCTCTGAATTAAAGGCGAAGGGATATCCAATTAACCATAAAACCGTGTTAAAACTGATGAAATCCCTTCATTTGCGTGGCAAACAGAGTAAAAATGGCAAATACCATTCCTATAAAGGCGAAGTTGGAAAGGTAGCAGACAATCTGCTAAAAAGAGATTTTCATGCAGACAAGCCCTATGAGAAACTAACAACAGATGTTACAGAGTTTAAGATCGGTGATGAAAAGGTTTATCTTTCTCCTGTGTTGGATATGTTCAATCGTGAAATTATATCTTACTCTATTTCTACAAGTCCTAACTTGCAGCAAGTTAGAGATATGCTGACTGGTTTGTTTGAAAAGCTTCCTACCGGTGCACGCCCTTTGTTTCACTCTGATCAAGGGTGGCAGTACCAACACGCTGAATACCAGCGACTTCTTGCTGAACACAACATTACGCAAAGTATGTCCCGAAAAGGAAACTGTATGGACAATGGCATAATGGAAAACTTCTTCGGCAGGTTGAAAGTTGAAATGTATTACGGCGAAAAATTTGAATCCCCTAGGGGATTCATTGAGAAGTTGGAAGAATACATACATTACTACAACAATGAGAGAATCTCTCTCAAACTAAAAGGAATGAGCCCAGTTCAATACCGAGCTCATTCACAAATGATTTAATATTTAATTTTTGTCTAAACTTTTGGGTTCACTTCATTTACTGCGTGTTTTTTTCTATTTTAATAAAGAATAAGTTATATCTTTAATTTCTTCTTGCTTGTCGAAAACATCAAAAGCAAGCGTTAATTGGTTAATAGCTCTATCTAAATTATGATTAGGATAATCAGTTTTAAAATATATATCATTTAAAAGAAAATCGGTTAAAAATCTTACTGAAAGCTCGGTTGTTATTTTTAAAATGCCCATATATA
>JBGVNP010000011.1:0-1682 GCA_045125655.1 Eubacteriales bacterium
ACGCTGATGGAAAAGCGACTCACCCTTGCCGACACGCAAGCGTGGAAGAAGGTAAAGGCGCTTTATAAGGTATATAACGAGGGCTGGTCAAAGCTCTCGGGTAAGGTTCGCGGAAAGACGATTTTGACCACGCTTACCGCCAAGGAACGTGAGGTCGCCAAGCTTGCCGCCTTCGGTCTTTCCAATCAGGAGATTGCAGATAAGCTTGGAATTTCTGTTCCGATTGTAAAGCAAGCGATCCGAATCGTCAGCGAAAAATCTGGTCTTTCAAGAGCCGATTTTGCCGCAATTTTGTAATTTTATATATCTCAAACACCCCAAAAAGATATATAAAATCGCAAATTTATATATCTAAAAAGTGTGTTTTAGGTAGTACCGCAAACGAAAAAAATCTGCTATACTTTTATCATCAAAGGTATGGCAGATTTTTCTTTTCTCAAAAAACTGCCGAAAGGAGCGATTATATTAACGATGAAATACGAAACTGACGCTTCGAAAATCGAGAACACTCCCAAAGAAGGAGATCTCTATAAGGTTGTAACAACGTTCGGAAAATCATTTGAACTACGGTACGGATTTTACGAGGAACGAGATCGGCAAAGTCCGCTGTGCGAGCCTGCGATCATATATCCCGATTTTATCCGAGAACCGCTGTTCACCGAAAAGGGCGAGCCGTTCGTCACAATGATGCAGGATGCTTGCGGTCATTACAAAGGAAACACCAAACAAACCCCCGATTCCACCTGCGCGGAATGTAAACATTTCAAACAAGGCGAGGAATGGTTTGGTATTTGCACTTGTAAGGCACGCAAGAAGCCCGAAACACTATAATACAATATAAAGGTAGAAACCACCACGGAGGAAACACCATGAAAAAAATAAGTTTAATTCTACTCTCAATACTCTTGATATTCACCCTTGCATCTTGCAACAAAAATTGCGAGCATGTTTATGACGATTGCGCCGACATTGAGTGCAACCTGTGCGGTGAAACGAGAGATTCCATGCACTCTTGGAAGGATGCAGATTGTGCAACCCCTAAAACCTGTACTGTATGTCAAAAAACCGAGGGTTCAGCTCTCGGACATGAATGGACAACACCCGACGTCGATCTTTGCGAGGTGCAGTCCACATGCTCCCGTTGCGGTGCGACCGAAGGACAGAACAAGGAACATACCTACGATAACGCTTGTGATGGAGCCTGCAATGAGTGCAATGAAACGAGATTAGTTCAGCACGATTATACCGTGCTTCAAAATGATGAAACGCACCATTGGTATGCCTGCTCGGTGTGCGAACGCCCCGACGGTGAAAACAAAACCAAGCACGCATACGATAATGATTGTGACACCTCTTGTAATACATGCGGAAAGGAAAGAACAACCGAGCATGTTCCCAATTCCGATGACGGAGATTGCACTACGGCGATCACCTGTTCTGTTTGCGGTGATGTAACGACCGCAGGCAAAGCACAACACGTTGCTCACGCAGATGACGGAGATTGCACCACTCCCGTGACCTGCACCGAATGCTCTACTGTTATTACGGCGGCAAAGAGCCACGATTTCAGCGGAGCATGGGAAAAGGATTCAAACGGACATTGGCACGTATGTAAAAATGAGGGTTGCTCTGTAACCGACACCAAAGCAGATCACACATCTGACGGTGCTGCAACCGAGGAA
>JBGVNP010000012.1:0-19844 GCA_045125655.1 Eubacteriales bacterium
CGCCGAAATTCAACGTATCAATGACGAGCTTATGAGTAGTGATAAGGACGAAGTAGAAATTGGCTTTGAGCATTTAATCAATGCACTTGCAAAGATATTCGGCGAGGACAGACGGAAAGAGTTTGAACATAAGTATAGAAAGTTGATTTATCAGAGGAGTGAGAAATAATGAATGGCAGAGATAAGTTAATAGAACTAATAGAACAAGCAGAGGGATTAAAAAACAATGATTTTCCGTCTGTTGAGGAAATAGCCAATTATCTTTTAGCAAACGGTGTTATCGTAACGAAATATAAAGTTGGTGACAGGGTTTGGTATATCACGGGAATACACGGAACGATTGTCAAACCGGCTATTGTGGACGAGATAATTATTAACTGCAATGGCGTTAGTGATTTGTTTGTTACAAGCGATACGGCAAGTTTTGAAAATTCTGTTGATATATTCTATCCAACCAAAGAGGAAGCAGAACGGGCACTTGCGGAAAGGAAAAAATAAAATGAAAGCATATCCCAGTATGGTAAATAGAAAATGCAAATATTTCAACAATCCCGAAGCCTGCCAAATGATACAAAAAGAATGTAATTGTTATCAATGCCCGATTGTTGAGTGGGAGCTAAACAAAAAAGATTTATCTCTATTGCAAAACAAAATTTCTAAATTAGAAAAAGAAAATCACGATTTAAAGATTTTGTTGGCAGAAAAGGTATTAAAGGAGCGTGAGGGGAAATGATAGATATTTATGTTGATGATGTAAAATGCGAAAGCATAAACACTATAAAAGAAGGATATGTAATTCACTTTAAAAAAGGTAAAGGCGAAGAGTTATCTGTTGTGTTGACCGAGGAAAACTTTGTTGACTTATATTTTCGAATGAAACGAAGATGCGAAACACAAGAGCTTATACCGATTTATAACGAGAGGCAATAAAGATGAAGATATATCTATATGTTTTAACGCTAACAACAGTTATTTTGTTTATATCACAAAATGTGAAAATTTCAGTAGAAAAAAAGCAAGATTTAAAGTTAGGAAACCACTTCAAACCTAAACAACACTTCTTTTTTGAAAAATGCTCAAAGTGTGGTAAAAGACTAAAACACTACCATTGGTTTTGGGGTAAAGGCGATTTTATGGGGTGTGAAGTTGATTACACAGGCAACACGAAGTGGTTTTGTGAAGATTGCGAAAACGAACTAAATAAAAATGTTTTACATTGCATTCCAAGAAAGAGGTGACCAAAATGCCCGATAAAAAACTAACCGATAAAGAATGCGCCAAAAGAATGAAAGAAATTATAAAAGGCGCAGGCGATGAGGAAGTGTGGCACTGTGCGGCAGACGATTTGCTTTGCGAAATATTAGAAAGTTTTGGATTTGTCGAAACAGTAAAGGCTTATGACGAAATTCCAAAATGGTACGCATAGGGGGTGTTTTTGATGAGTGATAAAAAACTAACAGATAGCGAGATTGTAAAGGCTTTGAAACAATGTAGCGATTGCAATGCCGATTTAAGAAAAAGTTGTAATGGTTGTTTATTGTTAAATTATTTCCCTTATTGTACCGAAAACGGAATTGATTTAGGTGTTGACCTCATCAACCACCTACAAGCAGAGAATGAGAGGTTAAAAGAGGAAAAATCAAAACTCGAAAACAAAATTGATGAGATATATCCACTTGTTATGCAATTACCAAATGCTATGCAACAAGCCAAAGCCGAATCATACAAAGAGTGTATTGATAAAGTGAAAAATATAATCTGCGAAAATACATATCCTGACTTTGACAAAAACGGCAAGGCGGTAAACATTTGGAAATCACGGGCATACAAGGACATTGATAACCTCTTAAAAGAATTGGTGGGTGAAAACAATGAAACACGCTGTGTATCAGTTGAGTTATATCGACAAAATTTTCGAGTTGATTGCTCCAAAATATGACGAAAACGGTCAATACATAAGCACAAAAAAGCGAATTGACTTGATAAAAGCAAGACAAATTCAATTAAGGCTTGATAGGTGTGTTTCGATGTTAAAGAAAGTAGCTGTTAGCAAACGTAAATGATATTTCAAGTATTAAACATAAAAAAGCGGGTGAATATCGGTGAGAGATTATCAGAAAAAACATAACGGGCAAAGAATGCCTCATTCCTTGTACCGAAAGGTATTAGCGATTGTTCGTGATTATGATAGGCAACAAGAAATTATAAAAGAAATATATTACGGTACCGTTAAAAACGAAGGTGGACGTTATGGCTCCTTTGGCAGTCCTACTGAATCAAAAGCTATAAAAATTATGACAATAAAAAAAGAAACCGATGCTGTCGATGCCGCATTAAAAGCAATACCACCCGAATACCGAATCCCGATATTCGATAACATACGTTACGGCTACAAGCGTGAAGAATGGGTTATGAAGCAAGATGCAGCTCATCGTAACACATGGAGCAGTTGGCGAATGGAATTCCTGTGGAGAGTGGCAGAAAATCTTAGCTTAATTTAAAAAGATTGTGCACGCGGGAAAAAAATATGTGTTATAGTGACATCATGTCAGAGTGTAATAATAAGATAAATCTCCTTAAAATATCGAGTAAGAACATCATTCTTTTTTGAGTGGTGTTCTTATTCTTTGGTACGCCGCAATTGGAATAGGCGGTAGTGGCAGCGAAGCTGTCGGGAAAAGGGCGGGTATATTTTTTTAAAAGGCGGTGATTAAGAGTGGCAGGTATAGACAATTTGATTTCTATTGGCGAGCGAACAATAGAAAAACAACGGGAAATTACTTCCGCCGGTGGCAAAGCGTCCGGCGAAGCAAGACGACGTAAAAAAGCATTAAGAGAGTCGATGGAAGCGCTGCTCGGATTACCGATAAGCGACATGAACGATTATAACGAATTAGCGCAGTATGGCTTTGATATGGAACAGGCGGATAATTCGGTTTTAGTTGTTCTTGGGTTATTTAAAGCAGCCAAAGGCGGTGACGTGGCGGCTCAGAAGGAGCTCCGGTCCTTAATTGGCGAAGGCGGAAACGAGACAACCGGTGTAAACCAGGTGATTATTCTCGGCGGTGATAAGGTTGCCGAATAGCGTTTATTTGCCTGATATTGTCGGTAAAGGTTACGGACATTTTTGGCGTTCGGAAAAGAGATACAGAGTATTGAAGGGCGGTAAGGGTAGCAAAAAGTCTACCACTACTGCTCTTAATATTATCTATCGGATGATGAAATATCCGCAAGCGAATACACTCGTTGTACGTCAGGTAATGGATACTCACCGAACGTCAACATTCGCACAACTTAAATGGGCTATGACTAAACTAAAAGTTAATCATTTATGGAAATGCACAGTATCGCCAATGGAAATGACATATCTTCCATCAGGACAGAAAATACTCTTTCGAGGTTTCGACGACGTTCTGAAACTGGCGTCCACCACCGTTGATAAGGGTTATCTTTGCTGGGTATGGATTGAGGAAGCTTATGAAATACCGAGCGAGGATGATTTTGACAAGCTGGATTTATCTGTTCCGCGTGGTAGCGTACCGGAACCGCTTTTTAAACAGACAACGATTACATTTAACCCGTGGAATGAGCATCATTGGTTGAAAGCTCGGTTTTTTGATAAAGAGAACGTTGATGTGGACCGATATACAACCAACTACGAATGCAACGAGTTTCTTGACGATACCGACCGAGCAATATTCGAGCGAATGAAGCGTGATAATCCTCGCAAATTCGCTGTTGCAGGACTCGGTGAATGGGGCGTAAGCGAAGGACTTGTGTTCGAGAACTGGGAAATTAAGCAATTTGACGTTAATAATATCGGCATTTTTGAGGATAAAGATGGCAACAAAACAGACGAACAATGGAAATATAGACATATTTTTGGTCTCGATTATGGCTACACAAACGACCCAACGGCATTTATCGCAGCTGCGGTAAATCCCATTGATAAGGTTGCCTATATATACGACGAGCATTATCAAAGACGAATGCTTAATTCCGATATAGCCGAAATGATACGTAGTAAAGGTTTTGCAAAAGAGCGCATCAGAGCGGATAGCGCAGAGCCGAAATCAAACGATGACCTGCACCGAATGGGTATATCCAGGATAATGCCTGCGACCAAAGGCAAGGACAGCATAACAAACGGCATAGCGCAGATTCAGGAGTATAAACTGATTGTTCATCCCGGTTGCAAAAACGCGATAGCCGAATTATCAAGCTACTGTTACACGAAGGACAAGCTCGGCAATTCGACAAACAAGCCGTCAGACAGCGACAATCACTTAATGGATGCGCTTCGATATGCTTTTGAGGACATAAAACTATTCAGACCGCTAACGCCTGATGAAGAAAAGAAACGGTACAGAGCCGAACATTCGTCAACGCGAATTATGATGGCTGAGGATATGCAAGGAGGATGGAGTTAATGGTATATTTGATTTTAAGTGTAATGGTCGCATTTGCAGCGTTTTTTATAGGATTTTTTATCGGTAAAACAAGCAACCGACAGAAAAAACAACCGAACACAATGAGCGACCTTGAAAAAAGGCAGCTTTTAAGAGCTCAAAAGGAATATGAAAATTTCCTTAACTACAACGGCGACGAACAGCCGGACATCATGATATAAGGCGTAAAGCTTTATAAATATAATCTTTTCTCACCATGAAAGGAAGGTAAATTATGGACACTATTGATATGGCGGCGATTCTCGAAGAAACCACACCGACAGACGCCGACACAACCACAGCACCCGACGATACAACAGCAGGCGGCGAGGACACCACACCGAACACAGAAGCTGCTGAATCAGACAATGCACAGACAGTTGAATCCGATGATGTAATCGATGAAGCAACCGATGACGGCTCGATAGATGCGGACACCGGTGGCGCCGATGAGCCGACGTTGCTTATCAGGTTCAATCATGAGGACAGATATCTTACTATGGCAGAGGCCGCGACGTTATCGCAAAAAGGTCTTGCTTATGAGGATACTGTTTCGGCTGTCAGACAGCTTGCGGCAAGCAGAGGGCAGACGGTAAAAGAATTTTTGTCTAAACTCTCCGAAGCGCAAGAAGCCGCTGACCTCGACCGATTGAAGCGCGACTGCGGTGGCAACGAAGAAGCCGCACGCCGCCTTTTAAGCGCTGAAAAAGAAAAGGTCGCAGGCGCAGTACAAAAAATGCTTGACGACGAGAAAGCCGAATCGGAGGCTGATATTCAGGCGGAACGCGAAAGAATCGTTACACAGTTTAACGAGCTTCAGGAAATGTTCCCTGATGAAATCAAAGCCGTTAAGGATATTCCGAAAAAGGTTATTCAAATCGCAGGCGAAAAGAAAATCAGTTTAACTGATGCTTATTTAAGATTTAAACATCAAAACGCCACACGTGCTGCGCAGAATGCCGCACAAGCAAAGAAGGCGGCGACCGCTTCCGCAGGGACAATGAAAACCGATACGGATAACGGTGCTGATTCCTCAATTTCGGCTATGATGCGTGGTATATGGGGGCATTAAAAAAATTGGAGGAAATTTAAATGTCAATCAACAATATTGCTTTTGCAACTAAATTCGCAACTGAACTTGATACGCTTCTCGTTCAGAAATCACAGGCAGCTATCCTTGAAGATAAGGGTATGGCTGCTAAATTCGTTGGAGCTCATGAGGTTAAGCTCCCTGTCATCGGATTTGCAGGTCTCGGTGACTATGACAAGGAGACTGGATTCGCAAAGGGTGCCGTATCAGTAACACAGCAGGTATTCACTCTCACACAGGATAGAGCACGTTCATTCTCTATCGACCGTGAGGATATGGACGAAACAGGTATTGCTAACCTTGCAGGTAGCGTAATGAGCGAATTTGTTCGCACAAAGGTGGCTCCCGAAGTAGATGCTTATACCTTCTCGACCATCGCTACAAAGGCAAACGGCGCAGGTCAGACAGTTGCTCTCGGTGATGGTGAAACTCTCGTAAAGAACGTTTATGGCCTTATCGCTAACGCTATCGGAAAGGTAAACGATGCAACGGGCTTTACCGGTGAGGATATTGTCCTTTACGTTAACCCGACTGTATATGCTGCTCTTATGGCAACTCCCGAAATTCACAGACACCTTCGTGTTGATGAATTTAAGCACGGCGAAATTTCAACAAAGGTACAGAAGATTGATAATGCTGCCATCATTCCTGTATCTGACAATCGTATGAAGACTGCTTATAATTTCGGTAACGACGGATTCGAAGTTGCCGGCGGCGCTGAAAGCGTTGGTATTATAGCTATGCCGAAGAATGCTGCTATGCTTGTTAAGAAGACTGAGAAGATTCGTACCTTCTCACCTGACGTTAACCAGACAGCAGACGCTTACAAGTTCGATTATCGTCTCTACTACGATGTACTCGTTAAGGATTCGATGAAGGGTACCATTTATACCTATACATACTAAGCATAATTCAGGGGGACGGGAAACCGTCCCCTTTAAAGTGTTTTTTTCTTAAATATTGGTGCAAGGTGAGTGAGAGACATTGCAGGAATATTTAAGCAAAGTAAATCAGGAGGTTTTGAAAGATGAAAATTACCCCGAAAGAGATTTATTCGGAATATCAAAAAGCAAGAGAATATAAATCGCAAATTGGTGACAGAGGTATATATGAGCAGAACAAACGAAATGAGCGTTTCTTTGTCGGCGACCAATGGCACGGCGCAAAATGCGGTTCGGAACGTCCGCTTGTAAGATACAACATTATCAAGCGTATCGGCGATTATAAAAAAGCTATGATTGGCGCTTCACCGATAGCCATTATGTATAGTGCCGACGGTGTACCGAATACGTTGGGTATCGCCGACAAAATCAGCGAGGTAAAGAAAAGTATCGCTAATGGCGAATTTGCCGAATTTGACATGAATACAGGCGAAATTCCTGATGTTAATGAAATCAATCTCGTTATGTCGGCTCTCGGCGATTATGAAAGGACAACTGCCGAAAGACTTAAATACAATCAGCTTCTCGCAAAGGTGCTCGATAACGCTTATATCAGCGGCGAAAGCATTTTATATACGTATTGGAATCCTGATATTAAAACAGGGCTTTATGCTGATGATGAAAGAAAGGTCGCAATTACCGGTGACATTGATTGTGATGTCCTCGATATAGAAAACGTCTATTACGGTGACGCTCAATGCGAGGAAATTCAAAATCAGCCGTTTATCATTATTTCGCAGAGAAAGAGTGTAGCTGAACTGAAACGCGAAGCAAAGCGCAACAGAATCGGCAACATAGATGATATTAAACCCGACAAAGATAACGGATATGAAGCCGGTGACCGCTCGGAGCTTGAACCTGACGAGAGCAAAAAGGCAACCGTCTTAACAAAGATGTGGAAGGAATACGACGATAACGGCAATTATACCATCAAGGCTATAAAGGTAACCGAAAATGTTGTTATCCGTAAAGAATGGGATTTGAACGTAAGATTATATCCGCTCGCTTCTTTCCGTTGGGATATTAGACGCAATTCAGCTTATGGCGAAAGCGAAATTACATATCTTATTCCAAATCAAATAGCTATTAACCGAATGATTACATCCAACGTTTGGGCGGTTATGATAAAAGGTATGCCGATTATGCTCGTTGACGGCGACGTAATTACGGGACCCGTTACAAACGACCCCGGTCAGATTATTAAGTGTTACGGAAACACCGCAGGCGCCATCTCATACGTTAATCCGCCTAACTTTTCTCCCGCATTTAATGAAAATATAGCGAGCTTGGTATCACAGACAATGATGCAGGCAGGAGCAAACGACGCCGCTCTCGGTAATATGAACCCCGACAATACATCGGCTATTATCGCGCTTCGTGAGGCGGCAACTATGCCGTTACAGATGCTCCAAAACAGATATTATCAGTTCTGTGAGGATGTAGCGAGAATTTGGGCGGATTTTTGGGTATCAATGTATGGCAAACGTTCCCTTAAAATAAGCGATGAAAACGGCACTTGGTATATGCCGTTTGACAGCGAACGATATAAGACTTTGTTAATATCGGTTAAGGTTGACGTTGGCGCTTCTACACTTTGGAGCGAAAGTCAGTCGGTGAGAACGCTTGATAACTTACTTGAAAGACAGATTATCGACGTTATCCAGTATCTTGACAGATTACCTAAGGGCACCATTCCAAAGGTCGACGCGCTTATAAAGGAATTAAAAATAAGCGCCGCAATGCAACAAGAAGGTATGCCCGTTCAGGCAGGCGGCGGAAATATTCCCACGGCTCTCGATGAACAGCTCAACGATATGAGCGTTAAGGGGATATTAGATTCTCTGCCCAATGATAAAAGGGAATTGTTCATCAATTTGCCGAAAGAAGCGCAAATCAAAATGTTACAGCAAGGCTACACCGATGCAGGCATGATTGGAGGAATGGCAAATGACGGCGGCGCAGGTATTTAATATCGCGATGAATTTAATCGGATATAACGATATTAACGGCGAAATCAGCGGCGAAGCTGAAATAAAGAAAAACGCTCTTGTGAAAATTCAAATGATATACCAAGAGCTTTTCAGAGCAGAAGGACGAACCGAAGCTTTACCGATATTATCGTCAATGAATGACGAGCTTAAACTTAATGACGATACAGTTCGTGACGTTATGCCGTATGGAGTTGCCATGCTTACCGCGCAAAGCGAAGGTGACGGAGATAATCAGGCGTTGATGGCGGCTCTTTATAACCAAAAGAAAGCGAGACTTACTCGAATGGAAAACGGGATAACCGATATATTCGGGGGTGACGTTTAATGATTTATCCGTCAATGAGAGGTAAACAATCGGCAAGAATATCAATTCCTTTGTTAAGTGGTGGCTTGAACGTTTCTCGTCAGGCCACCGAAATTAACGATAATCAGCTCACCGAGTGTACGAATATGTGGTTTAATGACGGTGTGCTTAAAACAAGACCGGGCGTTGAATGCAATTCTTATTTCGTAGACGATAAAATGGTCAATACGGGCATTAAAATTTCATACAACGGAAAAAGGTTAAGAGTATATCGCATAATTGAGGAAAATCAAATATACATAACCCTTTATGACGATAACGGAACGGCTTTAAACGACACAGGTTTCTCGGTTGAAGGTACAGTTAAATCGGCTGTATTTGCAGGGCATTTAAGCGCAAGCACGCAGTATATTTATTGCTATTATTCGTATTTGAAAGACGAGGAATTATTGTGCGGTGTTAAGCGATTTAAGATAGTTAAGAGTGATGTTGCAGGTGAGCTTCGAGACGGATTGTTTTCAGAAGATATTGCAGATATCGAATATTATGAACCAACCGTAATCGCAAACAACGATTTTTCAAACGACGGCTCGGTTAACGGAACAACCTTTGAAGGATATAACCTTTTGAACGGAAAACACAAGGTTTTATGTACATCAAAGGACAACGACGAGGATAGCAACTATTTACATGCCTACATACCGTCAGAACAAAGAGAAGGCGTCCCGATTACAGTTGAATTTTATACTAAAAAATGGGGCTATCAAAAACTCGAAGTAGCGGGTCAAGATGGAGTATGGGATGCTGATTTTGCCCCGGAAAAAGACGGAGTAACTGTTACGGGTTATAGTTATCTTAATGTGCGATTTGAAAATAAAAGCCACATAAACAAATATGGCAATTACGCACAAAACTCTCAACTCACAATAGCGGCCGGATTTACAACCGGGAACGGCGAAGGTATCGGTGCAGGTTCGGGTTCGTCAAACGTTATTGTACATTTGGAACGTGACGTAGATACCGCCGACAAGGTTTGTTGCAACACTCAATCAATTTGGTACGGCGGCTCGACAGGCGGAATTAGCGGCGGCTCCTTTCTTTTTATGGCGGGAGCGGAACCGAACAAGCTGATATGGTCAGACGTTGATAATCCGCTTTATTTCCCTGAAAACAATTATTTAAGGATTGGCCCTGATAGCGAAAAAATCACGAAATTAGCCAAAATGGGAAACAATCTTGTAGTATTCAAGGAACATTCGGTATATATCGTCACGTGCGTAGAAGGCGAGGGCGTAACCGTTGAGCAGTTAACAACCAGCGCGGTGACAGACGTAACCGCTTACGCCGCTACTTTCCCGACCGCAAATATCAATGATGATATAGGTTGTGACCTTCCTGAAACCGTGCAATTATGCCGTAATCGTTTGGTATGGGCAAACAGCACAGGCAAGGTATATCAGATTGTCACCCATTCAATGACAAGCGAAAGAAATATTTATGCCATAAGCGGCAATATTGAAAAGCTTATAAAACGAGAGCTGAAAAATATTGATAATCCAAAGCTGACCGCTTCGGCGACAAGCTGGCAGGGGTATTATCTTCTTGCGCTTGGCGGAAAGACCGTATTTGTCATGAATTACAACAACTACGGATTTAGTAATATTTATTCATACAGTAAAACGGAGGACGCCGAAAACCGAATTGAATGGTATAAATGGGAGTTCGCTTACGATGTGGTGAACGTGGCAAACGTGAATGAGAATGTGCTGATTACCGTTAGAGGCGAACGGAAATATGAGTCAGACACCGCGAGTACGTATAACTGGGTATGCAGATTAAACGAATTATCCGTTTATGATAATTATTTAGTCGGCTCAACAAACCTTGAAAAAGTCGACGAGTTAGACATTCCTTGTTATTTTGCTACAAAATGGTTTGATTTCGGCATGATGGATTATTATAAAGCGGTAGACCAGGTATATTTGACCGCAGGTAGCGAAAAGGGCGGAGATATTACTCTTTCGTATATCACGCAACGTGGTACCGTCGGAGAGAGAATAATAGGTCTCGAAACGGAAACACCCGACAACGAAAATTTCATAAAAACATACAGACAACTGCCAATGCAAAAGAGATTAAGACATTTTGGGCTTAAAATCTCGTCGCAAGGGCAGTTTGTTTTTGGCGGATTTGTAATTAAGTTTAAAGTAATGGGGGGCATTAAATAATGAGTTATGTTGCTCAGGCACAAGCGCAGTATGCCGAAGCGGTTCGGCAAAGTAAAGAAAATGCCGATGCTTATAAGAAAAGCATAAGCGAAATATTCGACAGCCAAAAGGAGCAAACACAAAAGCAAGCGGATAGCGATATTAAAAAGCTCGACAGCCAGTATAAAGGGCTTTATGACGAGGCGGCATTACAACAGCTCGTTAATGAGCGCAACCTTAAACAGAAACAAGCTTCGCTCGGTTTAACGGACAGCGGATTAACCGCTTCACAGCAAACGGCAATCCAGGTATCGAGAGGAAACGCCAACGCCAAAATCAGCGCGCAAAAGCAGGCGGCTGTTGATTCGATTACCGTACAGCTTGAACAGTACCTTGCTCAAATCGAACAGAATCGCGCTAACAGCTTCGCAGAGGTTGATTATAACCTTAACGCTAATAACACCAATCTTTATAATACGCTTATGTCACAAGCTTATAGCAATCAGGCGGCTCTTGACGCAGCAAACGCACAGGCAGCGGCAACAATAGAAGCGGCAAGGATTGCGGCGGCAGCTTCGGCTTCAAACGGAACATCGTCGACGCCAACGTTGGATTTTTCGATGGCGACAGAAACATTGAAAAATTATAGAGATAGCGGGGCTAGCGCCAATGATGTATATTCATATATTTATTCTCTTGACAGTGCATACGGTTTAAGCGACGCCCAGGTAAGTAATTTGTTGAGTTATGCCGGCATTTCAAATATGAGCGGCTATAACAATTGGGGAAAAAGGCAATCAGAAGCGACAACGGCAATTAACTCGACGGCGTCAGATATTTTATCGAAATACAACGGTATGAGTTATGACCAAATATACGGCATTTATTACGGCACATATATGAATGGAAGTCACAATTATCAAAACATTCCAAAATATAAAAGTGCGGCAAATTATCTTGATAAGTGGTTAGACAATAATTATAACAACAGGAAAACAGCTAAATTTAGTATCTAAAACGGAGGTATTGTATGTCATCAGTAACAGAAAAATATGGCACAAATTTACTCAATCCGTTGGCAACGAACACCAATAAAGCAGATTATAAAATTAAAGAGTTAAACGCGGCTATTGATAAATTTCAAAAAAATGCATCTGTTACAAATGATGCAAAAATTATAGCTGATTTATCTGTTGACGTTGCTAATAAACTTGAAGCGGCCAAAGGCTTTATCGATGATAAGTCATACAATCAACTTTCCGATTACTTATCATCAAGTATAAAACAAATTCCTCTCAACAATTTTTCAGAGAATTATAAATCGTGGGCGAATGAGATTAACAGCACTACCGATACAGAAACCATAAAAAAGCGCACTGCTGAACTTGCAAAGCAGCTTGAAACAATCAAAAATGATATTTCATACGACGACTATATTGCTTTTAGAGATGAGTTTGTTAATACTCAAACACGTGCAAGAAAAAGAAGCGATGCGGCGAGTAAAATAAATGCTATCACCAAAAACAAAATGGTAACCGATACTGCAACTGCGCTTGATTTGCTTGAATTACAACAACTTGAACAGCAAGGCGTAAAGGCGGATTCGACTGTTGTTTCTGATGTGCAAAAACATCTTTTAGGGCAAGAAACAAGCGAACCTATTTATACACAATCATCTTTATTTGAATCGTTTGTTGAAGAAATAGAAAGCAAATATAACTTGCCTAAAAACCCTAAAAATGCAGAAGCGCCTTTAGATTGGGTTGACCAATTGCTTCCAAACTTGCGAGAAGACATGGAGAGTTTGGAGGACCTTGAAAAGAACGGGGGACTGACAGAAGAAGAAAAGGAATGGTATAATGAAGTTAAACAACAGATAGCCGATTTTGAAACCTATAAAAAAATCAAACCGGCATACGAAACGAAAAAAGAAGCGAAATTGTTATCATATGATATAAGCAACCTTTCATATGAGGACAGATTAATTGAATATGAAAATGCTTTAAAATCAGGTGATGAATTATATGCGGGATATATCGACGAACATAAGTATGATGGTTTATCCTATGATAAATTGTTAGAAATTGAAGAGCAGCTTAAGGAAAAGGCAACGCCGGTTTATGATTACGTTGATATTGATGAAGCCACCGACGCTCTTGGTCCGTTAATTGCACAAAAGAATAAATATGACGAATTAATAAATCGAGGCATAGATTTAGGTGAACAGCAAGAATATTATGATGATATAGTAAGACAAATATCAGAAATAGAAAAATTCATAGAAGCATATAATGCCGGTGAAGTAGTAGATGTTGAGGCTGCGAATAAGGAGCTTAAATCTTTTCAAAGGGATGTTCTGTATTACGCTAAGCATGAACACGAGCTTGATACCCTTGGTGATATTGGCGATGATTTTATTGAAGCAATAAAAGAGAACCAGGACGCTAAAAATTTCAAGGTTCGATTTTCTTCGCACGACAAAATCGAGGAAATCAAAAAAGAAATAATTGATAGCGGCATTATGACCAAAGAGGAAGTCAACAATTTAAAATATTACATTAAAAGTCAGTATCAGGCCGAAAAAAACAAATCCGAAATGGAAGATGTTTTTGCAGATGTCAGCCAATACAATGATTTGCAGGAAATCGGTATGACACTATGGTCGGTTCCGAACACTTTTGGCGGTAATATTCTTTCTCTTTTCGATTCCTTATATCAAGTAACTCGCGAATTTTTTGGCGGCGAAGTACGTCCCGTGAATCCGTATTCCGATATAAACGCCAGCGCTCAATATGCTAAGACAATCAGAGAAGCGGTAATGGCAGACCAGAGCGATACAGAAAAGTTCTTTTACGGAATAGGCTGTTCTTTGCTTGATATGGGCGCGTCTATCGCGGCAAGCGGCGGCATTGGCGATTCACTAACCAAATCAATAACGGGAAAAGCTGTTGCAGGTTCTTTAACTAAAAACGCTACATTAGCCAGTATGTCGCTTAGCGCAGGCGGCGGAAGCGCGATTGATGCCATGGAAAAAACCTCAAATCCATACGAGGTTGCGGCGGTGGGCGTTTCTGCGGCCGTTTTTGAAGCATTAGCAGAGAAATTACCTCTTGATAATTTATTTGAAATTGCAGGTCAAAGCGGTAAAATAACTTCCTCAATGATATTAAAAGCTATGGGTAGTCAGGCGGCTTCCGAATTTGGAGAAGAAGCGGCTACCGAAACGGCGAATATCATTATGGAAGCTGTTGCGCTAAACGATAAATCCGATTGGTCTCAAACAGTACAGTATTATATCGATGAAGGATATAGCGAAAGCGAAGCAAGAGGAAAAGCTCTCGTTTCGATGATTGGTCGCGTAGGAATGTCCGGTCTTGCCGGAGCGATTTCGGGCGGAGTTACCGGCGGCGGAGCTTCGACTATAAATTATTTATCATATAATTATTCTTTGAATTCTACCGGAAATACTCTCATTAAAAACAATCAGGTTGAGCGGCTTATCGAATTAGCAGAAACATCAGGAATAGATATTTCGGCATATAATCTTGACGGCAAAAAGGGCAATTATAATGCAAAGGCTGTCGGCGAGCTCTATTTTGAGCTTATGCGAAACAAGAGCGACGCTGTTTCGAACGCTTTAAAAGAAATGGGTGTTTCGGAAGCCGATATAAGCATTGTTCAGAGCGCCATGTTAAGAGAATCCGCAGGACAACCTCTTTCAAGCGAAATGCAGGCGAAATATAGCCAGTATGAAGATGTTATAAAACATTCCTTTGAAGATGAATCGTCGAATTTGAGTGTAGCCGCTAATGATTATCTTTTGACGTCGTTATTGGTAGATATAGCACGCCCAAAAGCACCGAACAACTCAACCGACGTATCGGAAACCGATAGCGCCGATGTTGACTTTGATACTAATATTGACGGTGATATTGATACCGACGTCAACGTTGAATCGAGTAGCGATATTGACACCGCTACCGAAAGTGAGATTGCCGAAGCGGATTATTTGGATAACGAAACGCTTGAATCAGTCGAGGAAAACGAGTATGACAAGACCATTCGTTTAATGGACGGCAGAGCAAAGCCGCTCACCGAAGCGCAAGCTTATGTTCAGTCGGTCGGTAGAGCTCTCGGTTATACAGTTGTAATTGACGATTTATCGCGTGGTGGCAGAACGGCAAGCGGTAAGTCATTTAAGGGTACAACACGTGGTTTCTTTGACGGACAGACTATTTATCTACACGAAGGGCATACAACCTTTGAAGCGGTTGTGGAGATATTCAAGCACGAAATCACACATTATTCAGAGCTTAACCCTAAAATGTATGAAAAATATGCAGATGCTGTGTTTAACAGCAAGGTCTTTGAAAACTGGATAAGCGAACAAAAAGTAGACGGAGAAAAAGTAAAAGGACGTTCGCATCCTGCTCGTCTCGGTCAGTATAGGCAATCGATTATTGATATTTACGAGGCAAACGGAAAGACGCTGGACCCTACGGCCGCAGACCGTGAAATAATCGCTAATTTCACAAGCGAAATGTTGTTTAACGAAAAAGGCAACACGCTTGAACGATTTATCAATGAGGTGAACGGCGAGGATAGAAATGCTATATCTCGATTCATACACGATTTTATTTCGTGGCTGAAAGCTCGGTTAAAGGGTGAAAAGGTCAGTTATAAAATAATTGAGCTTGAAAACCGTTTTGCAGCCGTTTTGAGAAACGTCGATAATGCCAATGCACAAAAAAATAACACCACCAATGATGGTGATGTACAGTATTCAAATTATTGGTACCCCAATATGTCCAAAGCAGATTTAGAGTATGTTAAGCGCAGAGCAAAATATGAATTAAATACAACCGAGAATTATGTTGATAATATTACAAAATGGTTGTATAATGATAAAAACGGCAAACAGTATTTTGCTTTGTATAGCACGGAAGATGCCAATAATCCAACTATTTTATATGCTTGCAACAGTAACCGTGCGGATTTTGAGCATCAGTTTTTATACGAACATTTAATTAAAGAGGTGGATGGTAGTGAGCGTGTTGACAGAAGAGCAGAAATTATTAACAGAATACTTGGCAACTACGGAGATGGGATTGGCAAGAAGAATGTTAATAACAGGAATACTGTGGAAAGAGGAAGCGACAGTGGAAATGCTGCAGTATATCGCAGAAACTCAAGAAACAGACCCAGCGAAGCTTTACTCAACTGCCTCAGAAATATCGCAAAAATATCCGACACTGATGGAGCAGACTTAAATGAAAGGTCTGCTTTTTCTATGCCTGAAAACGATAACGAGGTAAGTTATTCCTTCGAAATCACTCCCGAACAAGACACCGCATATATGGATGCCGTCAACAATGGCGATATGGAAACTGCACAGAGGTTGGTTGATGAAGCGGCGAAGGAAGCAGGATATACCGTTAAAGGATTACACGCCACCAATGCTGAATTTACTGTCTTTGACATCGATAAAACATCCGAGAATAATTTCCACGGCAAAGGAATTTATTTCACCAATTCTGTGAGAGACGTTGAAAACAACTATGAGAATTATGAAGGTCCTGATCCGTGGCAGAAAATCGAAGGAAGAGCATACGAGCTTGCATACGATAAGTACGGCATTTCTTACGAGGATACACTTACAAGCGACTCGGAGATAATCGATAAGCTTAATGAGTGCTATGATATCGCTATTGAGGAGTTCAATAAGAGTGGTAGAAGAATCACCGCATATTTGCGATTTGACAATCCTCTGATCCTTGAAAAAGGAATGCAAATTCCCAATGATTATTCCGGTTATGACGGCATCATTGATAAGCAGGTTTACGAGAATATTGGTCACTCCGGTATGGATGAAAACACCATTCACTATGTTGTGTTTAATCCTAATAATATCAAATCCGCAGACGCTATAACCTACGATGACAATGGCGATGTTATTCCTCTATCAGAGCGGTTCAACGAGGATGACAACGATATTCGCTATTCCTTTGAGGATGATGTTGTTGATAAGACGTCGAGTTTGGCTGAACGTGTGAGATTGGGCGAAATATCGCAAACAGAATATCTCAACGAGCTGCAAAGTCTAATGAATGAGGCAACCGAAAAATACGGCGCTATCCCGAAGGGCGAAAATCCAAAGGTTGATGTTACCGTTCCTAAACAGGTAAGCGATAAGCGAAACACTCGTCGATTTGTTCGTACTGTATTAGAATCGGGCACTCTTACCGACGAAATGGTAGCCGATACCGACGAGGCGATTTTAAAAGATGCGCTATCCTACGTTCCGATAAGTAACGAGGAAGCAATTAAGGTTGCTGCAAACTCTCTCATAAACGGAACGGCAGAGCGAGACTGGAACAAGATAGCCAACGGTGACAAAATCCCCAGTAAGCACGATATTGCGAAGGGCGAAATGCTGCTCAAAATGTACGCTGAAAACGGCGACACGCTCAAAGTTATGGAGCTTGTAGCCGATTTGTCAGAGGTAGCAACGAGAGCGGGACAAACTGTTCAGGCGTTCTCATTGCTTAAAAAAATGAGTGGTGTCGGTCAACTGTACTACATTCAAAAGACGGTTGACAAATTAAATCGTGACCTTGAAAAGAAACACAAGGGCAAACACGAACAGATTACCATTGACGAAACGTTGGCAGGTCAGCTCGTTACCGCAAAACCAGGAACCGAAGCTGAAAATATTGCCGATGAAATTATGCAGGATATAGCCGAACAGGTGCCTGTTACGTTTCTCGATAAATGGAATGCATGGCGATACCTGGCTATGCTCGGCAATCCTCGAACTCATATTCGAAACCTTCTCGGAAATGCGGTATTTATGCCTGCGATTAAGCTTAAAGATACCATTAAGGCGGGTATGGAAAAGGCATTTGTTTCGCAAGAAAATCGTACTACTTCTGTTATCGTTAATAAGGAATATAAAGATTTTGCCGAATCGGACTTTGAAAAGGTAGTTGACATCATAACCGGTAACGGCAAAATGAATCCTTCTGATACTATTCGAGAGCAACAAAAGATTTTCAAAAACAAGGTTTTTGAAGGTTTTAGAAAGTTTAATTTTGATATGCTCAAAAAAGAGGATATGGTATTTCTAAAAATGCATTATAAGAGGGCTCTCGGTGGATTCTTGCAGGCAAGAAACATCGACCTTAACAACGTTGACGAAGCAACGCTCAATGAGGCAAGAAATTACGCTATCAAGGAAGCTCAAAAGGCGACATACAGAGATGGAAGTGTATTTGCCAACACTATTTCACGTTTTTCGAAATCAAATAAAGTGGCAAATGTGCTGGTTGAGGGAGTGTTGCCGTTTAAGAAAACGCCGATAAATATTATTAAACGCGGAGTGGAATACAGTCCAATTGGTATATTAAAAGCGTTAACCAAAGATGTATATGACCTCAAAAAAAACAAGATTAACCTATCAGAATATTTAGACAGAGTAAGCGCATCATTAACAGGAACGGGAATATTCGCGTTAGGAATGTTTTTGTCATATTTAGGCGTTGCTATCGGAGGTCTCGGATATGATGACGAGGATGCATTGAAACGTCTGAACGGTGAACAGGAATATTCAATCGAGCTTTTCGGTCATTCATATACTGTTGACTGGATGGCTCCGGTGTGTATTCCGTTCTTTATGGGCGTAGAATGTTATAATATGTTTTCGGAAAGCGATAAGGAATGGATTTGGGCTGTCGGAGACTCCTTTTATGCTGCACTGGAGCCGATGATAAACCTTTCTATGCTTAGCGGTATCAGAGATACAATATCCGCTGCAAGGTATTCAGACGCCGAGGACGTTTTGACACAAATAGGCGGCGAAATCATAACCAGTTATTTTTCTCAGGCATTACCGACATTGTTCGGTCAGGTGGCACGTACGCGCGATGACACAAGGAGAAGCAATTTTGTGCCCGGTGATGCAACAGGATTTGAGAAGAAACTGTATGAATTTACCCAAAATGCTATGGGCAAAATACCAATTTTAGAAAACGAAAAAATGCCGTACACAAATGCGTTTGGTGATAAAGATACAAACGATAGTTTCTTTTTCAGATTACTTGAAAATATGATGTCTCCCGGATATGCTTCTACGATTAAAGAAACCGATGTGAACGCTGAATTAGCCGACCTGTTTGGACAGACCGGAGATTCGTCTGTGATTCCGCAAAAGGCCCCCAAAAGCTTCAATGTCAACGGAGAGCGAATTTATCTTAATGCTGATGAATATACGCAATATAACACCAAAAAAGGTCAATTATCGCAGAATATGCTCGTTGATTTGTTCAATAGTAAGGGTTATAAATCAATGACCTACACGAAAAAAGCGGAAGCCGTCAGCGAAGTTTATAAATATGCGAATATGTTGGCTAAAACAGAGGTTAGCGACTATCAGCTCGAAGGTAAATATGCTAAATGGAAGGAATATCAGGGATACGGATATGACGTTTCGGAACTTATCGCATTGGATATTGCGGACAAGGACTTTGACGGCAGCGGTGGAGTTTCAAAATCCGAATATGCAGAAGCGGTAAACCATACCGATATGAGTCAAAAACAAAAAGATTTGTTAATCGGGCTTAATGACGTTGAAGGAAAAAGCGATTATTCAAAGAACAAGACCAAGGGTTTCGGCACAGGTGATTGGTATTATAAAGAAAACGGACAGTACGTAAAAATCACAAGTGCGGCAGAGCTTAATCAATTAAGACGGAATAACGTTGATACATACGTATATACAGGGAATTATACGGATGTAATTGACGAGCTTTGGAGAGCATACAGGGGCTATTAAACAAAATAAATCGAGGGGTGGAGAAATCCGCCC
>JBGVNP010000013.1:0-20066 GCA_045125655.1 Eubacteriales bacterium
TTTCTTTTTTGCCAAGCTTTTCCTTTTCGATTTTGCGTCAGCAAATGGCTGCCGTAAGGCAGACAAGAAAAGAGGTGGCTATACTGCCAAAGAAAAAAGCGTTACAAAAGGCAAACTATCTTTTGATACCAAAACTCTTTAGCCGCTTTTCTTTGGAAAAAGAGGTCCAAAGAAAAGCTAACAAAAGAAAGGGCCGTTTTTTGCGCTCTCGACGGCACCCCCCAAAGCTCACATCCGTTCGCTTCGGGGAACCCCTACGCCGCGCAGGCGACCGCTTTTGAAAAAGCGGTGCAAAACAACCGATTGGTTTGTGCGAACATAGTGTGCGCTAAATCCCAATTTATCAGTATAAAAGCCCAATATCTCTTGACAATACAGTGAAAAAATAATATAATTGAATAAAGAGTGAAAAGGGGTGTGAATATGAAAAATTGGTTGCGAGGCAGAAGCTATTCATTTAGTATTCCTTTTGGAATGATTTTCAGAAGAATGCATTGCTGCAGATGTGGCGAAAAGCTGAAAAGAAAATTCATGACCGTGGCCTATGATCCGGAGAATAAATCCTCAAAATATGCTTTCTTTAGCGGCACGAGCATCGGGGTTTCCAATAGATATCATCCGGATGGCGTTGAGTACAAGGAATGCTTTTATATTTGTAACCGTTGCGGATATGCCATTTCTTATAATGACCAGAAGGTCGTGGCAGATTATCAAAGGGAAACCGGAAGAAAGATCTTGACGAAAAAAGAAAAGGATTTTTTAAATCACGCTTTTGAAAATAAATTTTAAAAATCATTACACTTTTTCAAAAAAATGTTGACTATAATATTGAACCCATTATAAAGGAGAAAAAACTATGAATTGTATTTTTTGTAAGATAATAAACGGAGAGATTCCGTCCAAGAAGGCATTTGAGAATGAAAACATATATGCATTTTACGATATCGCACCTCAGGCACCCGTGCATATTTTGGTGATTCCCAAGGCGCATATTGAAAGTGTTGATGCGGTGAACGAAGAAAACAGCAGAATCGTTGCGGAGATATTTGAAAATATTCCTAAAATTGCAAAAGAGGCGGGAATAATTAATGGCTACCGCGTTATCTCAAACTGCGGTGACGATGCTTGTCAGAGCGTTCATCATCTTCATTTCCACATTCTCGGTGGGGCACAGCTTTCCGATAAGATGGCTTGATTTGTATAAAAGAAAAAGGCTTGGACTTTCCAAGCCGTTTTTTATTAATGAAGGTCTAATCTTTAAGGATAATAAATTCTGTAACTACGATAAGCGCAAGAGCGATAACACCTGTGAAAAGGGAAACGATGCCAAGCTCGATGCCGCCGATAACGCCGAAAAAGCCAAGAAGGGCAATGAACGCAAAAATTGCCTTAGCCGCTACAAGAACACGGAATGATGATAAAGTATCAATTATCATATCAATAAATGAAAGGCATTTATCTGCAAATTCGGGGTATATTGGCTCACTGTAAGTTGTGCGAGCAACAGTTCCTTTTTTGGAATTTACATTATAAGAATTAGCGTTATTATTGCCGTTTTTATAGTTGTAAGCGGTGTTCATGTTCAATCTCCTTTTTCGCAAAATGGAATTATTGTGACATTATAATACCACAAACGACAGCGTTTGTCAATATGTTTTTTCTAAAAATGGAAAAATATTTTAAAAAATTTCAAAAATCCCTTTACAAACGGAAAAAAGTGTGATATAATAAATCCACAAAAGGAAATCTCTCTCTTTGAAAGGAGAATTTTATGGATTATATTGATAGAATAAAATTGCTTAAAAGTGAAAAGAAAATAACAAATGATGCTCTTTCGGAAATGACGGGCATTCCGCTCGGAACGCTCTCAAAAATTCTTGCGGGCATCAGTGACAGTCCCAAGCTTTCAAATATCGTCGCTATTTGTGATGCGCTTGATACGTCGCTTGAATACGTGGTGAACGGTATTCCTGAAAACACAAATAATTTCACTCTTGACAGGGGAGAAATGAGAATAATTGAAAATTACCGTGCGCTTGACACACACGGCAAGGAGCTTGTGACTCTCGTTCTCGACAAGGAGAAGGAGAGAGTTTCAAGAGAGCAGTATCAGGATCATTCGGTTGCTTCAAGAGAAAGCTCGAAGATTTTGACCACGGCATATTCTATTGGCGCATCCAAACCCTCTGCTCGCGAGCTTGCTCAAAATCGCGGGCTTGGCAAGAGAGCCGTCGCGCTCTTTGATATGCCCGTTTCGGCAGGTGTGGGTGTGTTTGTTGATTCTCCTGCGACTGATGAAATTATGATCCCCGATAACGATAGAACTCGCGAGGCGGATTTTGCACTTCGTATCAGCGGTAACAGTATGGAGCCCAAATACCGTGACGGTGACGTGCTTCTTGTTTCCAATTCCGATTACGTTGAGGTCGGTGAGCTTGGCATATTCATTCTTGACGGCAACGGATATTTTAAGATCTACGGTGGCGACCGACTCATTTCTATGAACAAGGTTTACGGCGATATTCTTCTCAAGGATTTTGAAAACGTAAGCTGTGTTGGTAAGGTGGTTGGAAAATTGAAGAGAAAATAGGATTAATTCTCAAAATAAAAAGGCGTAATTCACTTGAAATTGCGCCTTTTTTGTGTTAAAATGAAGAAAATAATAATAATTTGGAGAAAATATGAAGATAGTTTTTCTTGATGCTTTAACTCTTGGAGAGGATATTGACCTTTCATCTTTTTCTGAGCTTGGTGAGCTGGAAATATATCCTACAAGTACGCAGGAACAGATCGCAAAGAGAATTTGCGATTGCGACGTTGCCATCACTAATAAATTAAAATTAAACGAAAGCAATCTTTCGGGTGCAAAAAATCTCAAGCTGATATGCGTTACGGCTACGGGATTTGACAATATTGACATAAGCTATGCTAAAAGCAGGGGAATTGGAGTTTGCAACGTTGTTGGTTACTCAACAAGTAACGTAGCACAAATAACTCTCGGAATGGCGCTTGATCTTATAAATAAGACCACAGAATACAGGGAAAGCGTGTCAAGCGGACGCTACAGTGAGTGCGGCGTGGCGAATATATTGGCACCTACTTACCACGAAATAGACAAAAAGACCTGGGGCATTATCGGCTTTGGAAACATTGGCAAAAAAGTTGGACTTGTGGCAGAAGCTCTTGGCTGCAAAATCCTTGTGAACAAAAGAGAAGCGATAGATGGTTTTGAATGTGTTGACGTGGATACCGTTTGCCGTGAGTGCGATATAATTTCGATCCACACACCTTTGAACGATGGCACACGCGCCCTTATCAATGCAGAGAGGATTGCAAGTATGAAGGACGGTGTGATCCTCATCAATGTGGCAAGAGGTGCGGTTACGGATGAGAGAGCTATTGCCGATGCTGTTAAATCGGGTAAGATGGGCGGATTTGGATGTGACGTTTATTCTTCCGAGCCATTTGGAATGGATCATCCGTTCTTTGAAATAAAGGATTATGACAACGTTATTCTTACTCCGCATATGGCTTGGGGATCGTATGAGGCGAGAGTGCGCCTTTGCAACGAGGTTAAGAAAAATATTACCTCATATTTTGGAGGCGAAATAAGAAACAGAATTGATTTGAAATAAGGAGAATTCTATGGCGAAAAAAGGTTCTTTTATTAATGATTTTAAGGTGTTTATCACTCGCGGAAACGTGATAGATATGGCAGTCGGTGTTATTGTCGGCGGCGCATTTACGGCAATCGTAAATTCTCTCAGCAATAACATTCTTCGTCCCCTTATCAACTGGATACTTGCGCTTCTTTTGGGTAAGGACAGTCTTTCGGAGGTGTTTACCTTCCTTCAGGTCGCATATAAGACCGATGACACGGGGGCAGAGGTTATTGACCTTGCCGAGTCTATATACATAGATTGGGGCGCATTTCTCAATGCAATTATAAATTTCTTTATCATAGCGCTCGTGCTGTTCTGCATAGTTAGAATCATTAACAATTTGAGAGATCTCAACGGGGATATTATCAAAAGTGCAAGTAAGGTGATACTCACAAAGGAAGAGCTTGATGAATTGAAGGCGCACGGCGTTAATATCAAAAAGAGAAAAGAGATCGACGCTTATTTTGCGGAGAAGGAAAGACTTGCCAAAGAAGCCGAGGAAAAAGCAAAGGCAGAAGCCGAAGCTCGTGCGGCAGCTGAAAGGGCTGCTCATCCCTCAAGCGAGGAGCTTCTTGCAGAGATAAGAGATCTTCTTAAAAATAAATAAACAGAAAAATAAAAATCAGTTGCTAAATGTTGGCAACTGATTTTTTCTCTTGAAATATTTAGGGTTTTATGATATAATATACAAGTATTGTAATTTAAAGGGGGAAGTGCCGATGAAAAAGAGAATAATTGCGGTCGTTGGCCCTACTGCAAGTGGCAAGAGTGCGCTTGCTATCGAGCTTGCAAAGCGTCTTGACGGCGAGATAATCTGTTGTGATTCAATGCAGATATACAAGCAAATGAATATTGGCACGGCAAAGCCGAATGAGGATGAGCTTGCGCAGGTCAAGCACCATCTTTTCGATTTTGCAGACCCCATGCAAAGCTTTTCTTGCGCGGATTATATTCCGATTGCAGAGAAGGTGGTTGAGGATATATTGGCGCGTGGTAAAATGCCCATATTTTGCGGTGGAACGGGACTTTATCTTGACAGATTTTTGTCGGGGGCGGAGTTTGAGGAAACCACGGTTGACGAGGATTTCAGACGCGAGATGGAGGTATTTGCGCTTGAATATGGGAACGAGGCGCTCCATCAAAAATTGCGCGAAATCGACGAGCCATCCGCCGACGAGATTCATCCCAACAATGTAAAGAGAGTTATACGCGCCCTTGAAATCTACAAGACCTCGGGTAGAAAAAAGAGCGAGCTTGACCGTGAGAGCAAGTCCTTTGAAAGCAAATATGAGGCGATTCAGATAGGTCTTAAATACGAAGATAGAGAGGTCCTTTACGGAAGAATAAATCTTCGCGTTGATAAAATGATTCAGGCGGGTTTGCTTGACGAAACGAGAACACTTCTTGAGGGCGGAGTCTTTGAGAAAAATTCCACAGCCGCGCAGGCGATAGGATATAAGGAACTGCTCACATATATAAACGGCGAAAAGACGCTTATAGATGCCATTGAAGATTTGAAAATTGCCACTCGCAGATATGCGAAAAGGCAGATGACGTGGTTTAATTCGCATGGAAACGTTCACTGGCTTATAGCTGACGGAAGGGAGCTATCATCTCTTGCCGATGAGGCGGAGAGTATTATAAAATTATAAAAGGAAAGGAGATAGTTATGGAAGAGAAAAACAAAATTCCTAAAAAACCAAGATTTACTAACACTTGGAAGCTTATTACCGTAGTTATCTCCTTGCTTATTATTTACACGGTATATCACGTGTTTTTCGGACTTGCCGAAAGTGTAAAGACCACGCCCGCAGGACTTGTTGAGCAGAGCTCGTCGGTTATTCTTGAGGGTGTGATATATAGAGACGAGGAGTGCGTATCTGTTAAAAACAAGGGCGATATGCGTCCGTATTATTATGACGGTGAGAGAGTGTCAGTCGATTCGGCAGTGGCTTCAGTCTACACCCAAAGCGGTAATGAATCCGCCAACGGAAAAATAGCCGAGCTTGAGGAAAAGCTTGATATTCTTAAGAAAAGCAATGTTAAGGGGCTTGTTTCTATCGTTGATATTGAAAAAATAAAAGGCGATATAGAAAATCTCTACACTTCTATGAAGCGTGCTCAGTCGGACGGTGATATGCTTCGCGCTCACCGAGCAGAGAAAGAATATCTTATAGCCGTAAATAAGCTCAAGATATATGAGGGCAAAATCAAAAATTATGATAGTGAAATAGCCGAGATAGAGTTGGAGCTTGATGCCCTCTATAATTCATTTAAGGGGGATAGAGAATATATTTTTGCCGACAAGGGCGGATATTTTTATCATTCCTGCGACGGCTATGAATATATTTTAACAGAGGATTCGCTTAATTCTTTAAATCCCATAGATTTGAAGAAAACGACCGCTCAGGTCAAAGAAGATCCCCAAATAGATAATTCCTATAGGTGTAAATTTGTTTACAGCAACGTGTGGCGAGTTGCAACCGTTTGCGATAATGAAACCGCCGCTCTGCTTAAAGAGGGCGAGGAGTATTCGGTTATCCTCTTTGACATAAGACAGAGGGAGCTTGTCTTTACGCTTGAGAGAATTGGTGCAAGTGATGAAAGTGGGACTGTTCTTGTTTTCTCATGTGCAACTATGCCAGAGGATTTTGACTACACGAGATACCAAAGCTTCCGCCTCGATATTTCCTCGATAGAGGGATATCGCGTCCCCAAGGAAGCTCTCATAAAGGGTAATGACGGGCAGAACGGTGTTTACATACTCAATGCAAGCGTTGTATATTTCAGAAGGGTTGACGTTATTGGAGAGAGCGATGGCTATTATATTGTGGCAAAGCAGGATCGCTTGCAAGATAATTATCACGAATATCTTGCTCTTAATGATCTTATAATCCTTGATACAAGAGGCATTTATGACGGTCAGGTGCTGACGAGGTGATATGATGGATTACGGATATATTGATGATAATTTTGCAAAGATAGATGCAAAAATCCGTGCGGCAGCCGACGGCAGAGAAATGCCCGAAATGATAGTCGCTATCAAGAGCGCCGACATTGATGAAATAGAATATCTTGTTAAAAAGCACGGTGTTCATGCCGTGGGTGAAAATCGCGCCTCTCAGTTGCTTGAAAGATATGAAAAATTGAAGGGGCTTGGAGTTGATATTCATTTTATCGGCTCATTGCAGACCAACAAGGTACGGCAAGTGATCGATAAGGTGAAAATGATACATTCGCTTGATAGAATATCACTTGCGCGTGAGATAGATAAGCAAGCACAAAAGCACGGTATAGTGATGGACGTTCTTGTTGAGATAAACTCGGGCAGAGAAGAAAGCAAGGGCGGAGTGCTTCCGGAGAACGTTGAAGATTTTTGCAAGGAGATCGCGGCTTTTGAACACATAAATTTGCGCGGTTTTATGACTATGGCGCCAAAATGTGAAAAAAATAGCGAATATTTGAAATATTTTTGCGAAACTTATCAATTAGTGCTTGACATTTGGCAAAAAAAATTACATAATATAGGTATACCGATATTATCTATGGGGATGAGCGACAGTTTTGAGGAAGCGATCGCCTCAGGTTCTAATATGGTAAGAATTGGACGAAGTATGTTTAATAAAAATTCAGTAAAATAAAAAGAAGGCAGGAAGTTAACAATGAAAAATTTGACAAACCTTTTCGGCAAGAAAGAAACTACAGATTACGATAAGTATTACCGTGATGACGACGATATCTATGATGATGTAGATGACTCCGATGATGACGTAACTACTTACGGTGATAATAATAAAGAGGGTGGCGTTTCCTTTAATTCACCCGCAGCTCCCGTTTCTCTTAAGGTAGTTAAGCCCAAGAGCCACAAAGACGGTCCCGCTATCGCAGATCATCTTGCAGCAGGCAGCACAGTGGTTCTTAACATCGAATCCCTTGACAGAGCAGGTGCTATAAGACTTATCGACTTCCTTTTGGGTGCTGTTCACGTGCTTGGCGGCGATATGAAGAGCGTTACTAAGACAACTCTCGTATTTGCTCCCAGAAACGTTGGCGTTTCCGATTTCGAGCATCTTGAAGAGGAAGATGTAGAAGAGATCGAGGAATACGAAGATTAATTTGCAATGAGTAATTTTTCTCTTCCGGACAATAAGGAGTTAAAGCTCTTTTATGCGCGTCTTGATGATCTTGAAAGACGGGCTTTAAGTGGCAGTGTCGTTCATTCGCCGTTTTTGACTCCGAGTGAAGCGTATAAGGCAGAGAAATATTTTGAGGCAAAGGGAAATAGAAGGATGATTTGCTTTTTCGGTGGATATTTTGATGCCCAGAGAAAGCAAATCTTTCTTTTGCCCGAATATATCTTGGATTCTGTTGATGAAGATGCCTTGCTTGACGTTATAGCAGAGAATATAAACGAGTCGATAACGGCTATAAAAATTTGCGGTAGCGGCTTTAGAAATCTCACTCACAGAGATTATCTCGGCAGTATTTTATCCCTTGGAATTGAGAGGGAAAAGCTCGGCGATATATGTGTTTTGGACGAGCATTCGGCTGTGGCTTTTTGTGGCACGGAGATTGCGGATTATCTTATTTTCGAGCTTGATTCCATTGGAAATGACAAGGTAAAGGTATCAAAGATACCTCTCGATAAAAATATGGCATCCATTCAAAAATTTCAACCCTTTACCGACACGGTGGCGAGCGAAAGACTTGATTGTGTGGTTGCGGCTCTTTTTAATCTTTCGCGTGAAAAAGCGCAGAATCTAATCAAGGGCGGATTCGTTGAGCATAATTATGAAACCGCAACCAAAATTGACGTTGATACCAAGGCGGGGGATATAATAAGCGCCCGTGGCTTTGGAAAATTCGTCCTTCGCGATATTTCAACACTCACTAAAAAGGGTAGATTGAGATTATTTGCGGATAAATATGTGTAACCATATTGACATATTTTGATTTCTACAGTATAATATCCTCATAGATATGCCCCAAAGGGCAAAAGCGCAGAGAGGGCATATAGCCCATCTCTGCGCTTTTTAATTTTTTATATTTTTTAAAAAAAGTATTACACTTTTTTTAAAATTTGTTGTCTATATTTATAGAGAAAATAATTATTTATTGTTTTTTTAAAAAACATTTGGAAAATTTGAAGAATTTCTCCTAAAAAATAGGTATTTATATTATAGAGCAATTAAAAAGCTCAACTATGTAAAAGGAGGAATAGTTCAATGAAAAAAGGAAAATTTGTTCACGAGAGGAGAATAGAATATGAAAAACCAAACAACAAAATTTAACAAATCCAAGCTCCTTGCGAGGGTGATGCTTGTTGTCTTTTTGATGACGACTATATTTAATCTTGTGGGATGTTCGCTCGGATATATTGGATATAATTATTATAAAACTATGGAAACTGATGGTATTCACTCACGACCAGCTTCAATTCGTGTAAAATCAAAGACTAATACATTCAATATAGAAAATTTAACTTTAGATTTAGATATAGGTGTACATAGAACTTCTTTTTTTGGAGTAATGGATAATAGTCCTAAGGAACAATATGCTTTTCCTTCTTATAATATTGGGTTTGCTATATATATTTGTGATGGTCAATACAAGAATAGTTTTCCGTACTGTGTTGACAATCTCGAAAATATAGAAAACCACTATTTTATAGATGAAATCACTGAAGATGAAGCTTTTACAAAAGAATATGGATATAATATTTTTAATTATAATCACAAAAGAGAATTAACCATTCCGTCACAATATTTGACTCAAAATTCCGGTATCATCGCAATTAAATTGGCAAGCTATTATGAGTTCGGTGAAAGAAGATATGACTTTGAACCAGATTACAGTATTTATACTATAGTGTTGGAATATGAAAAAATGGAAGATAGTCTAGTAAGGATTACCAATTTTTATGAATAATTAATGAGGACAATTCTATGAGAAAATTTTATAAATTTATCTTAACGGCACGCTTGTTTTCTACGATAAGTATAGTTTGCCTATGCTACAGTAATTACTAATATTTTTTGCCCCGCCTAAAAAGCGGGGCTTGTTTTTTTATTGATTCTTGAAGAAAATAAGACAAAAACGATGATAATATCATAAAGAATATTGACAAAAAAATTTTTTTGTGATATATTTATATTGGTAATATGTGTGGCTATGATAAAGACGGTGTTTTTTGAAGGGCTTATAGAGAGTGTACGGTTGGTGTAAGTACATAGCGAGTAGAAAAGCGCAAATCACTTTTGAGCCGATTGCTGACAATAACCTTAGGCGATCCGTATCCCTGCGTTAAAGGGCTTGAGTGGCACTTCATACGGAGTGCAAAATGAGTGGTACCACGGTTTATTCCGCCTCATTGACGATAAGTCAGTGAGGCGTTTTTTATTTTGATAACAATTATAAGGAGATATATTAAAATGGCAAAGGATTACACTTCATCATTGAATCTTCCAAGCACAAAATTTGAGATGAGAGCAAATCTTCCCACAAGAGAGCCTCTTATGCTTGAATATTGGAACAGCATTAATCTTTATCAGCAGATGCAGGAGAGAAGAGCGGGCAGACCTACCTTCGTAGTTCACGACGGTCCCCCATTCTCAAACGGAAATATCCATATGGGTACTTCTCTTAACAAAATACTTAAGGACTTTATCAACAAATCCAAGGTTATGGAGGGCTATCTTGTGCCCTTTACTCCCGGTTGGGACAACCACGGTATGCCCATTGAGTCCGCCATCATAAAGAAGAACAAGATTGACAGAAAGAAGATGAGCATTTCCGATTTCCGCCGTCAGTGTCACGCATTCGCACAGGATTACGTTGACATTCAGATGGGTCAGTTCAAGCGTCTTGGCGTTGTTGCGGATTGGGAACATCCCTATCTTACAATGAACCCCGAATTTGAGGCACGTGAGGTTCTCGTTTTCGGTGAGATGTTCAAGAAGGGCTACATCTACAAGGGACTTAAGCCCGTTTATTGGTGTCCCAAGGACGAAACTGCTCTTGCAGAGGCAGAAATCGAGTATAAAACCGACAAGTGTACCTCTATTTACGTAAAATTCCGCGTAAATGACGATATGGGTAAGCTTGACGGAATCTGCGATAAGAATAACACATACTTTATTATTTGGACAACTACAACTTGGACTCTCCCCGGCAACCTTGCGATCGCGCTCAATCCCGATGAGGATTACGTTGTTGCAAAAGCAGAGAACGGCGAATGCTATATCGTTGCTGAGGCACTTCTTCCAAAGACAATGGAAGAGGGTAAGATCGAAAATTATGAGGTTCTTGCTAAGATGCCCGGTCGCGAATTTGAATTTATGAAGGCGCAGCATCCTTTCCTTGAAAGAGAAAGTCTTGTTTGCAACGCCGATTACGTTACTATGGATAGTGGTACGGGCTGTGTTCACACAGCTCCCGGCTTTGGTGCGGACGACTACAATACCTGCCAGAGATATGGCATTGACATCATCGTTCCCGTTGATGACCGCGGTTATCAGACAAAGGATGCGGGCAAGTTCGCAGGACTTTACTACGAGGAATCCAACAAGGCGATCCTTGAGGATATGACTGAAACGGGCGCACTCTTTGCATCCAAGGAGTTTGAGCACGAATATCCTCACTGCTGGAGATGTAAGAATCCCATCATCTTCCGTGCAACTCCTCAGTGGTTCTGCTCGGTTGATGCGTTCAAGGACGAGGCAGTTAAGGCTTGTCAGGGTGTTCAGTGGCTTCCCGAATGGGGTGGCGACAGAATGGAGCAGATGATCAGAGAGAGAGCCGATTGGTGTATCTCACGTCAGCGTCATTGGGGACTTCCCATTCCCGTATTTTACTGCGATGATTGCGGTAAGCCCATCTGCACGGATGAAACAATAAAGAGAGTATCCGAGATCTTTGGAGCAGAGGGTTCTAACGCGTGGTTTGACAAGGAAGCAAGCGAGCTTCTTCCCGATGGCTTCGTATGTCCTCACTGCGGTGGCGTACACTTTACAAAGGAGCATAACACCCTTGACGGTTGGTTTGACTCCGGTTCATCACATTTCTGCGCGCCCGATCTCTACCGTGAGCTTGGTGAAGCGGCAGACGTATATCTTGAGGGTGCCGACCAGTATAGAGGTTGGTTCCAGTCATCACTTCTTACAGCAGTTGGTGCAGTTGGAAGCGGTGCGCCCTTCAAGACAGTTCTTACCCACGGTTGGGTAGTTGACGGAGAGGGTAAGGCAATGCACAAATCCCTTGGTAACTCCATCGCGCCCGAAGAGATGGTGGGCAAATACGGCGCAGACCTTGTGCGCTTGTGGGTTGCATCCAGTGATTATCGCGTTGACGTTCGTGTTTCAGATAACATTTTCAAGCAGCTTTCCGAAACCTATAGAAAAATCAGAAATACAAGCCGTATCATCCTTGCAAACCTCAACGATTTCAATCCCGACACGGATATGGTTGCGGTCGATGAGCTTTACGAGATCGACAAGTGGGCACTTAGCCGCCTTAACAATCTTGCTAAGGTTATCCGCGAGGGATACGATACCTATGAATTCCATACTGTTTACCACAGCGTAAACAACTTCTGCACAAACGATCTCTCCAAGCTCTTTATCGACATTACAAAGGATAGAGTTTATGTTGAGAGAAAGGATAGCAAGGCAAGAAGAAGCGCACAGACGGCTATGTACCTCATTATTTCGGGTATGACACGTCTTATCGCTCCCATGCTTTCCTTCACGGCAGAGGAGATCTGGCAGGCAATGCCCCATAGCTCAAACGACGTTACGGATAGCGTATTCCTTAATATGATGCCCGAATACAGTGAGGAGCTTACATTTGCTGACATTAGCGATAGATGGAACAAGCTCTTTACACTTCGCGATGACGTTATGAAGGCACTCGAGCTTGCACGTGCCTCCAAGCTCATAGGTAAGTCCCTTGATGCAAAGGTTACTATCTACACAACCAATGACGAATACAAGACATTGTTTGATAGCTTTGCAAGTGATCTTGCAACTGTATTCATCGTTTCTCAAGCATTTGTAAAGGCAGAAAATGCACCCGAGGGCGCATTTGCAGAGACCGAGAGCGGAATTGCAGTTCTCGTTGAAAAGGCGGACGGACACAAGTGTGACCGCTGCTGGACGTATTCGACTGAGGGAGTTCACGACGAGGAAGGATTCATCTGCGAAAGATGTAGAAAAATTCTTGCAGAATAAGGAGAAATTATGATATACGTATGGCTTATGATAATAGCGGGTGCAGTAGGTCTGGACCAGCTTACCAAATGGCTGACGGTACAAAATCTTGAATATATAGCGCCCCCCGCGGCTCCCGATACTATTCCCGTAATCAAGGACGTGTTTCACTTTACCTACGTAAGAAACACAGGCGCGGCATTCAGTATGTTTAACGAGCCCGACCAGAGATGGATCTTTATGAGCATCTCTACGGTTGCCATAATTGCTCTTGCAATTTATCTTTGGAAGAACAGAAACGGCAGTAAGCTTTTGGGCGTTGCCCTTAGCTTTATTATCGGTGGCGGAATCGGTAATATGATCGATAGAATCGCGCTTAAATACGTTATTGATATGCTTGATTTCAGAATTATCAAGTTTGCCATCTTTAACGTTGCGGATTCATTCGTTTGTATTGGTGTTGGTTTATTCGTTCTTCAAGTGATTCTTGAGGAGATAGAAGTTTATAAAAAAGAAAAAGCAGAAAAGCTTGCGGCGGCACTTATAGCTGAGCAAGAAGCATCTGCAGAAAATACTGACAATGCAGAAAACGGTAATTAAGCTTATCGAGGACGATATCGGTCAGAGAATAGATACCGTGGTAGCGGAGAGGGAAAAGATATCCCGCTCCGCCGCCGCGCGCCTTGTTGAAAGCAAAATGGTGCTTGTAAATTCCTCCGATGTAGCAAAGAATTATAAAATCCGTGCCACCGATATTATTGAGGTTTTTCATCCCGATGTAGAGGAGTGCGAGGTTATCCCTCAGGATATTCCGTTGAATATAGTTTATGAGGATGAGGATATTATCGTAGTAAACAAGGAGTCGGGAATGGTAGTTCATCCTGCGGCTGGAAATCCCGACGGAACACTTGTTAATGCGCTTCTTTATCATTGCGGAGATTCACTTTCGGGTGTCGGCGGTGTTGCGCGTCCCGGAATTGTTCACCGAATCGACAAGGATACAAGCGGTCTTTTGGTGGTGGCAAAGAATGATTTTTCCCACGTTGCGCTTTCCGATCAGCTTAAGGATCATTCGATTTTCCGCATATATCACGCGATAGTTGTTGGAAATCTAAGAGAGCTTTCGGGCACGGTGAATGAGCCGATAGGGCGTCATCCCGTGGATAGAAAGAAGATGGCAGTTATCAAAAATGACGCTTATACATCCCGTGAAGCAATAACGCATTATAGAGTGCTTAAGCGATTTAACGGCTTTGATTACGTTGAATGCCGACTTGAAACGGGCAGAACACACCAGATAAGAGTACATATGGCTTATCTTGGTCATCCCTTGCTCGGTGATGAGGTCTACGGCGGAAATAAAACGCGCTTTCAAACCTTGCACAAATCGTGCATTGACGGTCAGTGCCTTCACGCCAAGGAGCTTCATCTTACTCATCCGAGAAGGGACGAAAGAATGACCTTTACTTCTGACTTGCCCGAAAATTTTGAGAGGGTACTTGAATTGCTTGAAAAGACTTGCACATAATAAAAAAGCAGACACTTGAATGGGTGATGTTCTTAGCGGAGAATTTGGAAATACCGCTAAGTGCGAGCATCGCATTTGACTGGTCAAACGCATTATGGGCTAAGCCCAAACCCTTATAACAACAGAAAGAGATAACAAATCAGTTTGTAACCGAAATGTTATCTCTTTTTCTGTTTGTTTAATGAAATCGTTGCGCAGCAACGATGAAATCTTCACTTCGTTCAGATGAAATCCAAGGCACGCCTTGGATGAAATCAAATCCGTCTAAATACAACCCTGCGAAGCAGGATTTCATCGCGTACGCGATTTCATCCACCGCAGGTGGATTTCATCCGTCGAAGACGGATTTGACTGCGTGATACTCCGTTAAGAGTATCACGCTAAAAGTGTCTGCTTTTTGTTTATTTTATTATTTTATTTCAATAATGGACTCATTCCAGATCTCGGGAGCTTCGTAGCCGAGGAGATTTACCATGGTAGCTGCTACGTTTGCAAGACCGAACTGACCGTTATCTGCCTTAACTGTGTAATTTTCAGAATAGAAATTATCGTAGATAATACAGGGAACGGGGTTGAGTGTATGGCTTGTTTTGGATTTGAATGAGCCGTCCTTTTCGGGCTTGGGCTGTTTTGTTTTCTTATCCATTTCATACATTTCATCAGCGTTTCCGTGGTCGGCTGTGATAAGAGCCACGCCGTGGAGCTTATCGACTACGTCGATGATTCTCTTGAGCTGAAGATCGAGCGCTTCCATAGAGCAGCGTGTCGCCTGAAGGTTGCCTGTATGACCAACCATATCGCCGTTGGGGAAGTTTACACGAAGATATGCGTATTTTCCGCTTTCAAGACACTCGATAAGCTTATCGGTGATCTCTGCACATTTCATCCAAGGTCTTTGCTCAAAGGGAACTACGTCGGAGGGAATTTCGATATAGGTTTCAAGCTCTTCGGAGAATTTGCCGCTCTTATTTCCGTTCCAGAAATATGTTACGTGTCCGTATTTCTGTGTTTCGGATATAGCGAGCTGACTAACGCCTGTATTTGTGAGATATTCGCCGAGAGTGTTTGTGATTTCAGGGGGATTTACAAGATATTTTGAAGGAATATGAAGGTCGCCGTCGTATTCGAGCATACCTGCGTAAACTACGCTTGGCACTCTTACACGGTCGAACTTATCGAAGTCTGCGCCGCCCTCAAATGCCTTTGAAATTTCGATGGAACGGTCACCGCGGAAATTGTAGAAGATAACGCTATCACCATCGTTGATAGTACCAACAGGATTGCCATTTTCAGCAATTACGAAGGGGGGAAGATCCTGGTCGATAACCTTATATTCAGCGCGGTAAGCATTTACTGCATCGGCAGCGCAAGCAAACTGTCTGCCCTCACCAAGTACGTGAGTCTTCCAACCAAGGTCAACCATCGCCCAGTTAGCTTCATATCTGTCCATAGTGATCTTCATTCTTCCGCCACCGCTTGCAATGCGAGCGTCAAAACCGTCGCCATTGAGAGAGGCAAGGAAATCTTCAAAGGGAAGGATGTATTCAAGAGCACTTGTTTCACCAACGTCACGTCCGTCAATGAGGATGTGAATTCTTACTGTGCCAACTCCCTCTGTCTTTGCCTGTGTAAGCATTGCCTTGAGGTGATCGATGTGGGAGTGAACGTTACCGTCGGAGAAAAGACCGATAAAATGAAGAGTTGAATTGTTATTCTTTACGTTTGATATAAGCTCGCACCATGTGTCGGATGTAAACATCTTTTTACTTTCAATAGAGTTTGAAACGAGCTTTGCGCCCTGTGCAAATACCTGACCGGAGCCGAGAGCATTGTGGCCAACCTCGCTGTTACCCATATCGTCATCGGAGGGGAGACCAACTGCCGTTCCGTGCGCCTTGAGAGCAACCATGGGATATTTTGCCATAAGCATATCAAGTGTGGGTGTGTAAGCACCTGCAACTGCATTTGAAATAGTATCGGGAGCAAGACCAACGCCGTCCATTACCACTGTAAGAACGGGGCCTTGAACACCCTTGAAATCATTAAGCTTGTTAAGAGATTTGTTCATTATAGAACCTCCATATATAAAATATAAATTTTCACTATCTTATAGTATAACTTTTTTTGCTGAATTTTGCAATAGATTTTCAGAAAAAATAAATAATATTTTCACAAACTTGACAAAAGGGTTTTAAGGTAGTATAATATTTAGGTTCTTATGAATTGAAAGGAAGTGTTATATATATGTCAGAATGTACTCACAATTGTTCAAGCTGCAAGGCAAATTGCTCGACCAAATCAAAAAAGGATTTTTTAGAGCCACTTAACGCGCAATCAAGCATCAAGCACGTTATCGGAGTGGTCAGCGGAAAGGGTGGCGTTGGTAAATCAATGGTTACCTCAACTCTTGCAACGCTTATGCAGAGAGCAGGATATAAGGTTGGTATTCTCGATGCTGATATTACGGGTCCGTCCATTCCCAAGGCGTTCGGTATTTCTGCAGGTGTTGAGGGAAACGACGACGGAATGCTTCCCCCTGAAAGCTCAACGGGAATTAAAATAATGAGTGTCAATCTTCTTTTGCCCGATACAACGGCTCCTGTTGTTTGGCGCGGTCCCGTTATTGCAGGTACTGTAAAGCAATTTTGGAGCGGCACGGTTTGGGGCGATCTTGACTATTTGTTCGTTGACTGTCCTCCAGGAACGGGTGACGTTCCTCTTACCGTTTTCCAAAGCATCCCGCTTGACGGAATAGTTATCGTTTCAAGCCCACAGGAACTCGTTTCGATGATAGTTGCAAAGGCGGCTAATATGGCAAGCATGATGGACGTTGAGGTCATCGGTCTTGTTGAAAATATGAGCTTTGTAAAATGTCCCGATTGCGGCAAGGAGATAAAGATATTCGGCGAGAGCCATATTGATGAAATATCCGAAAAATTCGGCTATCCTCTTCTTGCAAAGATGCCCATTGATCCAACACTCGCTTCTCTTGTAGATGCAGGTGAGATAGAGAAAATGAACGTCGATTATCTCGATGCAGCAGTTGAGGTGCTTAAGGCAGTTAAAAATGTAAAATAATATTTAAACCGCTTGTTTGTAAAACAGGCGGTTTGCTTTTATGTGAACTATATACATTATAGCTAATATTTACATCATATTGTGCATAAGATTGACGAAATATACAATATTTAGTAAAATGGTGCTTTAATAGATTGACATTATATGAGTAATACTGTAAAATTATGTATAGCAGTATTTTATAATTTTAAGGAGGAACATAATGAAAACACTTATTAAAATCTGCATTGTAACAATACTCGCATCTGTTATATTTACAGGATGCTTCATGGAGAGCGAATGCGAGCATACAGGTGGCACTGCTACATGTATGGAAAAAGCCGTATGTGAAATTTGTGGTGAAAGCTATGGCGAAGCACTTGGACACGACATCGTAATTGATGAAGCGGTTGAACCCACATGTACAGAAACAGGTCTTACTCTTGGTTCACATTGTTCAAGATGTGATGATGCTACTCTTCCTCAAAGTGAGATTGGTGTTAAAGGACACAGCTTTTCTGACATGGAAGGCCTTGCTCCCACATGTACGGAGGACGGATATACCGACTATATGATTTGTGATACTTGTCAGCACGTTGAGGGTAAGGATGTTATTCCTGCTGAGCACAAATGGGTTGACGCAACTTGCACAGCTCCTAAGACTTGCTCTGAATGTTCTACAACTGAAGGTGATGTTGCCGAGCATATAGACGCGAATTTGGATATAACCTGCGACTTTGAAGGATGTACACATAGAATCCTTCCCGCAGCTGATTCTAAGATTTCACTTTTTACAGCTAATCATATGATAATTGTTTCTCTTAGTAGTAGTTATTACGTAGAGGGCGTTGTTACAGAGGTAATCGACTCTAAAAATGGTATTTTTGTTATTAAAGATGAAGAAGAAAATACAATTCTTATCAGATTGCCCAAAAATGCTGAAGGTAATTCGTATTCATCGTGGACCGAAAACAAGTTAGTTCTTGGAGATAAGGTTCAGGTTTACGGTAAGCCATCCAGAAACACAGGAAGTCCTAACACTCAGACTGCTAAGATTGAGAGCGGTATTTTGACTGTACTTGAACATACTCATGCTGCAGTTGGCGATAAGGTGTGTACAAAGCCCACTCTCTGCGGATGTGGATATGAAATGGCTGAAGCTACAGGACATGTGGATGCTGATGAAAATGATCTTTGCGATAACTGTAATTGGAACATGAATCTTACTTCTACTCAAATCGCGATTGGAACAGATTCTAAGTATAATGGTGTAACTACCAATGGTGATGATGGCAAAGCACTCTATTGGACATGGAGTAATGATAACTTTGATGCTGTTATTCACAAGGGACAATCTACATTTACTCTTTACACAAATGCTAAGGATTATATGCAGCTTAAAAAGTTAAATACATTGACTGTATCCGGCAAAAACGGTGAGCTTATTAAGAGTATCACTATTTTCACAACTAACGCTTCTCAGCTTGGTTATCTTAAGAGTGCTATCGGAAGCGCATATGTATATACAGAAAATGCAGAAAGCTTTTCACTTACAATTGAACTTGATTCTGTTGCAGAATTTGTTTTAACTAATGCCGGAGGCAGCACTGTATACGTAAATGGTGTAGAAATAGTTTACGAAAATAAGTAATTTATTTAAAGTTGATTTCTTGATGAATTTAGGCACGCGCCTTACGGCGCGTGCCTTTTTATGCGTTTGAATATATTACAAAAATTCGGTCAATAATCAAATTACCAAATAGAAAGGAGTTTGATAAAATGACAAACAAGGAGTTACTTTACCTTGAAGATGCGCTTGGACACGAAAAATATTTTAAAACGAAGTGTCAGGAGTGTGCAACACAGCTACAGGACGGTGAGCTTAAAAATCTCGTAACGGATTTAACACAAAAGCACGGAGAAATCTTTAACGGTTTCTATCAGTTGCTTTGATTGGAGGGAAAAGAATGAACGAACCTATGAACGACAGAAACGTTATGGAAAATCTTCTCCTTTTGGAGAAGGGCGCGTGTGATCTCTATATGCACGGCGCGATAGAAGCAAGCGATGAAAGAGTTTTTTCTTCTTTTTCATCTGCCTTGCACCAATCCCTTCAGCTTCAAAATCAGATTTATAACAAGATGAAGGAAAAGGGCTGGTATGCGCCCGAAATGGCTCAGCAGGATAAGGTGCAGCAGCTCAAGCAAAAGTTTTCCGCAAACTGAACAATCGCCACCTACTGAAATGGTAGGTGGTATTTTTTGATTAATCAACAAAAATTGCTTCAAATTTTGATTTGTCGCGCAGAAGTTAGTTATAAAAAGATGTGGGGCTTTTTTGAAAAGCCGCCCCACACCCCGAAAAACTTAATCGGTTGGTTTGAGCTGATTTTACGTAAATTTTCGATAATTCAAGGATGAATTATCGGTTTAGAAAGAACGGTACATACTTACACGCAAGCGTGACGTATGTACCATACTTTCAAAACTACGAAAATCACTCCTACGGAGTAATTTTCTAAAATTTACTTACTATGTGCCATATAATAAAGTCTGTGCTAACAAAGAAATAGTTAGTTGAGGTAGCAAATCATAGATTTTCGAAGCGCCTGTT
>JBGVNP010000014.1:0-3177 GCA_045125655.1 Eubacteriales bacterium
AACAAGAATGATAACTGCGCCAATACCAAAAATAAGAAATGCAGTCATATCGACATTACCATTAGCAACTGGGAGATTAACCTCAAATCCATATACATCCAGGTTCACACCGCAGCATTCCTTTGCATCGAAGCCGACAAAGTATTTAACCCAGCTTGGAGCTGCCGCCGAGCAGATGGTCGCAGAAAGCATAAGAGCTGCCCCAACCCAATGGAATACCTCTAAAATTTTTGTAATAACCTTTCCAAGTTTGTTTAGACCTTTCATTACTTATACCTCCAAAGTGTTTGTTGGTATAAGTATAACATTGGATTTAATGGTTGTCAATATGTTTTTAATGTTTGTCGATAACTTTTTTGTTCTCGACATTAAAACAGCCCTCGCTCCTTTCGGAACGAGGGCTAAGCTTATTACATTTCTTTCTTTTTATAGAACACAACAGACAGATACCAAGAAAGCACATATATTCCGATACCCACAAGGCAAGCGATAGGCAAAACGGCGTTCAGTTGAATTTCATTTTGCAGACCTTCCTTAAAGATTGTAGTTGCGATAATACTGCCTGCACACACCACGCCTATCATCACATAGTACGCGCCGCGTCCTTTTTCTACTCCATATTTGAAAACGAATGGGAGAGTCAGCGATGATGGAACGCTTGCCATTATCAGCAAGAGCATCGTAAGCACCAAAAACTCTTTCAAAATGAAATTACCTTCGATACTCATTTTCACGCCCTGCGTGATACCAATTACTATCAGCAAAACAATTTGAGTGAACAAGCCAATCAGATACTTTGCAGATACGATCTGTGTTTTGGTATATGGCAATGTACCGACATACTCCGTCCATCGACTGCGCTCATCATATCCAAGGAGGTTGACAGGAATCATACCGGCAAGCAAACAAGGATAGAAAATGAAGAACATATTTCCGCTGCTCATCATAGAAAGAATGATAAATCCGATACTGACGAAAAGATAATACCGACAATACTTTTTCATCATATACCAATCTTTTAATAACAGCCCTTTCATATCATTTCGCCTCCTTTACCATAAATACGAACAGCTCCTCAATGCTTATCGGGCTTAACTTGAAGCCATCGGGCGCATCTTCTCTCGATACGATAGCTTCTGCACCGTATGGCGTTTCTTTTTTATATTTTATTACTTCCTTATCAAGCTCCGAAAGCTGTTCTACAGTACAATGAATAATACCGTATTCAGATAAAAGTATATCCTTTTCATCACAGAGCAAAAGTTTACCCTTATGCAAAAACGCCACGTAATCGCAGAGCTTTTCAAGATCGCTGACGATGTGCGAGGAAATAAGGATAGAGTGGTTTTCATCCCTTGTAAAATCGTAGAACATATCCACCACTTCGTCACGCACAACAGGATCAAGTCCGCTTGTCGGCTCGTCAAGGAGCAACAGCTTTGCACCGTGGGAGAGAGCAACGGCAATGCCGAGCTTCATCTTCATACCGCGAGAAAAGTCCTTAAACGGCTTGTTATCGGGCAGAGATAATTTTTGCAGAAGTCGGACATATTCATCCTCATTCCAATTACGAAACGTATGCTTCATAACATTGCCGATCTGCTTTGCCGTCAAGCATTCGGGCATACCAACCTCGTCCATTACAACACCGACATCTTCTTTGGTAAGAGCAATATCTTCTCCATTGTCTTTGCCAAGTATCGTAATTGTTCCGCTATCTTTATGAAGCATACCCAAGATAAGCTTTATCGTGGTGCTTTTGCCCGCGCCGTTCTCACCGATAAGCCCCATAATGCAACCGCTTGGCAGAGTAAAACTTATGTTATCCAAATAAAATCCCGAAAAGGATTTACTTACCTTTTTTAATTCAAGTGCGTTCATTCTTGTTCCTCCATACCGAACGTAATCATTTCAACTATATCCTCACGGCTCAAATTGCAGGACGCGGCGAGCTTTGCTATCTGCTCAATATGTTCCTCTATCTTTTTCAAATTTTCTTCTCGCAAAAGCTCTACATTCTTCGGCGCAACGTAACATCCCTTTGCTGGAAGGGTGTAAATAAAGCCTTCCTTTTCAAGCTCTTCATACGCACGTTTGGTAGTAATAAAGCTGATGCGCAGATCTTTTGCAAGCCCTCGTATAGACGGCAGCATTTCATCCTCTTTCAGTTCACCGCTTATTATCTGATTCTTGATTTGAGAATAGATCTGATTATAAATCGGTTCGCCGCTTTTGTTGTCGATTAAAATATTCACGTCATCACCTCTGTTAAAACTGTATATTTACATTATACACAGTTTGGACGCTTTTGTCAATAGGATTTGCCAAATAAGCGCAAAAAAATCCCTCGCTCCGAAATGGAACGAGGGGATAATATTTGTTTATTTGGATTTTAATTTTTCAAGATCTTCAATATAGATGGAAACCTCTCCGCAGTTCGGGCAAATCGCTACCTTGGGTTTTCCTATTCTTCCACCAAATAATTTATTTTCATCGGCAGACAATACTATTCCGTTTCCGCCACCTTCAATTTTAATGGCGCATCCTTCTTTCATTTCGTTTCCGCATCGAATACATTTTCTCATTTTATTTGCCTCCGTCATATTTTTCTTTCATCTTTTCAGCATCTTGTTCATCGTAGTACGCCCCTGCTGCTTCATCAGAAGATTTTACACGCTCTACCATACCATCCTCGTAAATGTCGGTATACAACGCCCTCGCTCAACTTGAACGAGGGCTATTTTTACTGTATAAAGAATTTGAATATACCTTTTGCCCAACCGAGCCAAGCAGGAACGTTTGCATCGAGCCATTCTACAACGGTTGGTATATCTGCCGTAGTTAGATCTCCGATATGGCTGTAAACGCTTCCTTCAGCTACCGATTTGCCTATGGCAATCATACCGTAGGCGTGATCACCAACAGCGGCATATTTACCGACAGCAAGCGCTCCCGTTGAGAAACAACCGACCGATAGTGCGCCAAAAGATATAAGTCCTATGCTGATAGCTCCTGCTGCAAACAATCCGAGAGCAATAGAACCAACAGCAAGTAGTCCAGCTGAAAACACACCTGCGGATATAAGCCCAAGTGTCAAAAGTCCAATAGATATTACTCCAAGTGAAAGCATACCAAGGGATACGATTCCTCGTGACATAAGACCTATAGAAAACACTC
>JBGVNP010000015.1:0-2020 GCA_045125655.1 Eubacteriales bacterium
GCTGAATCTCGACAGTGACAATCCCCAAGAGGTCGCAACCTTTGATAACTCAAAAGCAGAATTGCTTCGTGGTGTATTCTTGGATATGCATGAACTGTCCTTGATGAGTGAAACTCACACGAGCTACGTTACAAGGCAAGAAACCGATGCTGACGGCAACGTAGTGGAAGTGACCGAGGAGATCAAAACTGTTTATCTCACGGTTGTTACCACATCCAAGAGCGCATATCAGATAGCGGAGGAATACGGCTTTACCGAACAGCAAAAAGAGATGCTTACAGAGCTGTTAAGTTCCGAAAATGCAGAACTTTGGGCGGGAATACTTGGCGGGTAAACCCGCCCATATTGAAAAATTCGTTGAAAAATGATATAATAGAATATATCTGAATACGAAAACGAGAGGGTGGTGCAAACCGTTCCTCAAATAGCGAGAAGCCGAGCATACCAAATATGTTCGGCTTCTTTTTTTGTTAAATCGGGCAAAAATAAATTTATATAAAGGCAGGTGTTACTATGAAGTACAAAGATTGGCTCAGAGAATGGTTGGAGCTTTACGAGAAACCGAGCGTGAAGCCGAGAACCTACGCGCAGTATTGCGATGTTATCGAAAGACGGCTCATACCCGCTCTTGGCGACTACGATATGGACGAGCTTGAAACGAGGGTTTTGCAGAGATATATCGTGGATCTCTCGCAAAACGGCAACACGAGAACGGGAAAAGGACTTGCCCCAAACTCCGTCAATGCCGTTGTTCTCGTTCTACACGCTTCGTTAACGATGGCGTATGCGCTCGGACTCACAAAGGCGGTTCACGTTGACAAGATAAAGCGCCCCACTGTGCGAGAAAAACCCGTGGAGAGCTTCACCACCGAGGAACAGAAACTCATTGAGCAAGCGGTTCTTGCAGACCGCAGGCCCAAGATGTTTGGTATCGTCTTATGCCTATATACGGGGTTGCGAATTGGTGAGCTTTTAGCTCTTGAATGGAGCGACGTCAACCTCTCGGATGCGGAGCTTTATGTGACCAAGAGCTGCTACGACGGAAAGGACGAAAACGGACAGTTTTGCCGTATCACGGGAACACCGAAAACCGAAAGCTCACGCAGAGTTATCCCGATCCCGAAGCAGCTTATACCACACCTCAGAGAACTCAAAAAGAAAAGCAACTCAAAGCACGTCGTATTCGACGGAGCGAAGGTCATCACGGTTCGTTCCTATCAGCGCAGCTTTGAATTGCTCCTTAAAAAGCAAAAGATTTCCCATCACGGTTTCCACGCTCTCCGTCACACCTTTGCGACGCGCGCCATCGAGTGCGGAATGGACGTCAAATCCCTCTCGGAAATCCTCGGACATAAAAACCCGACGATTACCCTAAAAAGGTATGTTCATTCCTTTATGGCACATAAGCGAGAGTATATGAACCGCTTGGGGAAATTGCTCTAATTTTTTTGTTCGTCTATCGCATTTATCAATCTAATACAAGAAATTATTAACTGTACTATTATATCACATTTGCCCCATAAAGTCAATATTTTACGGCTCATTGATAGATTTATCAATGGCTTTTTTCTTTTATGGGGCAATAGACGAACAATTATAAGGGTTTCTGTTCACCTATTAGATTGATAGATGAACAAACCGAGAGGTGGAAAGTTCATCTATTTGAGGGCAGCTATGTTTTGTGATGACACCTACCGCGTCGTGCTTTTCGGTCATCGTGACTTTTACGGACACCGAACACTTGATGAACGGCTCTATCCGCTTCTGAAGGACTTGATACGCACGAAGCCTTTTGTGGAAATATATATCGGTCGTAACGGCGAGTTTGACATCTACGCCGCTACGGTCGTTAAACGTGTGCAAAACGCTATGGGCAAGGCGAACAATGAGTTTATCTGTATGACAAGATCAGAACTGATTAAAATCATATGTCAAAAAAATAATATAAGCCTTTCAGAACTTGCGAGACGAATCGGACAAACACCACAGAATTTTAATAAGAAAATATTGCGCAACACGA
>JBGVNP010000016.1:0-2019 GCA_045125655.1 Eubacteriales bacterium
TTTCTCTAACTTTTCGTCAGATTCATTCTTACCGCCTGTAAGTTCAATCCATTCTCTTGTAATATCATCGGCAACCGTCTGAATACATGTGCGGATCATGCCGTTTTGACTAATCTGCTGCAAAACAGCGTAACCGACAAAAGCAGCCATAGGGTATTGACCTTCAGTGATTGCGTGTTGCGTCAGGGATTCGTAAAGGGTATCAAAAGCAAAACCCTCTACAAGCTGTTCACGCTGTTCTTTCGAGCTTCCCAGGGTAACGGGCAAACCAAAACGCTTTTTCACATCTTCAACCGATGTAAATTCCCTTGTCATTGTAGAGTTTACAGGGGCATTGAGATAAACGCCCAATTCACTGTAATTTATTTTCTTTTCAGCCGTTGGAGCTGAAACAGGTTTCTTTTTAACGGTCATGCTGCAAACCCTCGTAATATTGCTTCGATATTTGTTGGATCAATCTTTTTGTTCTTTGAAGTTAAATCATTTAACGCCTGTGTCATGCAGTCCACCTGGTCGTCATGCTTCCCACCGGGGAAAACCAACAATTCAGGAATAAACTCACGATTTACCCACTGATATTTGTCAGGATTTGGCAAAAATACGTTGTGAGCTTCCCATAATGTTGTGACCGCACTGGCACGGGCTTCTTTTGATTCATGCGGCACTATCGGTATGATACCACTCATGCGGGATTTAAGCGTGTTTATAACCGCAGTACCGTTCGCCTTATCTTCAATTAATTTTCGCACACAATAATCATGCTTACGTGTAAATTCTACAAACTTTCTGAGAGTTGTAACAAAATCATAACGGCCACGGATCTGATCTACAAGATAAAAACTGCCCTTTTCCTGTATCCACACCTGCCCGCACACGTAGTCAGATGTTTTCGTATCTTTGAATGTCATATCGAATGACATAACGATTTTATCAAAATGATCGGGTAGTTCATCATAATACTGCAACCACTCTTGCTTAAACATCCCGCCACCGTCAGGAATAGGGTTTTGTTGGTATAAAGCAGCCCAGTCACGCATACCCACGGTTTTTTTAATCTGTTCTAACTTTTCAAGTGAGTATCTTTCAGGGTGCAGCGGTTCGCCTTCCTTTCGGTATGTTTCGTCATGTGTTGCAATAGCCGGAAATTCAAACACGGTAAAATTATCACCTTCACCACGTTTCATTTTATCAAGGATTCTTCCGGTTAAATCGTCAGAGTGCCACGGGGTCATCATAATAATCATGCCACCGCCTTCAGATAATCGGGAATAAGCGGTAGATGTGTACCAGTTCCATATCTTGTTTCGTATGGTTTCGCTGTCAGCTTCAACACGATTCTTAATTGCGTCATCAACTATAAAGCAGTGACTTCCGAAGCCTGTAAACGCACCGCCTACGCCACCACTGAACACATAACCATGCTCATTTGTTTCGCAAAAATCAGCGGTTTTTTTCAGGTTTTTAACGGACTTATCACCCAAAATTTTTGCCATTTCACCGTTAATCATTGTATCGGGAAAAATCTCGTTATAAACAGGACTATCCATAATACTTTGCACATCTCGATTCATGGCACTAGCAAGATCGGAGCTGTAAGATGCGTTCATAATCTGAAGCCACGGATAACGGCCTAAAGCATAAGCAATAAATCTGCGTGATACAAGTTCAGACTTGCCGTGACGTGGTGGTGCTTTAATGAGTAAACGGGGAGACTTTTTGTTAATACAATCTTCAAGGAATTGATCAAGTATCAAACACAATTCACGATTAAACCACCCAAACAAATAATCGGGCTTCGTCACACGGGTAAAGTCTATCAGGGAAGTGCGGGCACGTCTTACGTACAGTTCATGTTCCGCACGCCTGATAAGTTCTTGCTGTGCCGCCTGAATGTCTATGATGTTACTCATTATTTCCCTGTTCCGTGTCGGTTTCGGTTATTTCTCCGGCCTTTGCCTTTTGGATAAAGTTAAGCAGCTCCGTGTCGCTCATTTCCTTAAAAGATACATTCTGATTTAC
>JBGVNP010000017.1:0-34452 GCA_045125655.1 Eubacteriales bacterium
CAGCCCGCCACGCTTATCATACCTCAAAATCCCCGTCGAAACCATTACGAGCCCGTGTATGATGATATATTATACACTATTTCCTATAAATAATCAATAGATTTTTGTCAAAAACAAATTTTTCTTGATATTTTCTTCCAAATATGTTACCATAGAGATGGTGAGGTGATTATATGTTTTTTGATATATTTAAAAAGAAATCCAAGAAAAGTCCGTGGCCCGAAAATGCAAAATATCAGCTTCGTGATTTCGTACGATTCCGTTATCGCGGTGAAATTTGCTGTGGCATTATTTATGCGGCCCACATTGACGAGGAAGGGCACGTTCTTTATACTGTTCAAATTGGCGGTGAGTGTCCCATTTTGGTTGAGAATTACAGAGAAGAAAATATAGTTGGAAAAATGAATTGATTCTAACAGGCCGCGAAATGAAAATATTCAAAAAAAGTGAATATTTTTATCAATATTTGTTGACAAATGTATTTTTTTGTAATATAATTGTTTCATGAGTTCTAAAAATAGAATTTACTTGGAGGTATATTTATGGATTCTTTGGAACAAATTACTGCGGGCTTTTGGACAACGCCACATCTTATACAGCTTTTATCATGTGAAGCTGTAATGGTAATTATTGCAATCATCTTGAACAAGCTTCTTGGAAATAAGCCATTAAAAGTTAGAATGATTCCGTATCAGATTCTTACGGTCATTCTTTTGTTGAGTGAAGTGGGTAAACAGTATCTTTCTATTCAAAGAGGATACGATTTGTATCATATTCCGCTTCATGTATGCTCACTCTTTTTGATACTCACACCTTTTATGTCTTTCTACAACGGAAAGTATAAGGATGTTATAAGAAGTATTACATGTGCTGTGACAGTGTCGCTTATGCTCTTTATGGTTGTATATCCCAACCTTATTTACAGTGCAGATAATATTAAACGTTTCTTTACCGGTTCCTATTTTGACTTCCATACAGTATTCTATCACAACGTTGTTATATTCCAGTTCATACTCATTATTGCCTTGAGATTGCATCATGTGGATCACAGCAAGCGCAATATTAAGGGAATTGTGTTGTTTGCCGCTGCATTTTCCGCTGTTGCGGGTATTATGTCGCAGGTGCTCAAAACAAACTTTGCAAAATTCTATTACTGCGATGCTATCGGAATAGGAGGCCTTGTTGATCAGCTTAAGGGAGTGATTGGTGAGGTTGCCGGACAAACTATTTTCGTTATTTGTTGGGGTATATTCCATGTACTCTTCTTCCTTCTTGCCTACTATATCTATCGTTTGATAGATAAGCTCAATATCAAGCTTCGCGGAAGAGGAACACAGGATTAATAAAAGATTAATACTTTAAATGGGGAAATACGCTTGTATTTCCTTTTTTTGTGTGTTATAATAAGAGTGTGTAAAAAAAATTCACTGTAGGAGGGCAAAAATGAGTAGAAGATTCAGAATGACAACTGCACTTGACGTTGATGACGTTTTACTTGAATGCATACCTTACGCCATAAAATTAGCCAATGAAAAATACAATTTTGATCCGCCGCTTACGATTTATGAGGTTGACCGCTGGGGTAAGCTCGGCACACGCGCCGACGTGATATTTGAATTTTTCACCGAGGAATTTTTCAGAACTCAGCCCGTTATCGCGGGCGCGAAGGAGTTTGTGCGAAAACTCTCCCAGATGACAGAGGTTTTTATCTGTACGTCGGTTTATCCTCAGTTTATGAGCATTCGCGCAGAGGTAATAATGAGGGAATTTCCCGAGATTCTGCCCGAAAATATCTACATGGGCTCAAGAAAGGATAAATTAAACGTTGATATCCTTTTTGATGACGGTATGCACAACGTTATCAATTCCAATGCCGCGTACCCCATTCTTATGCGCCGTCCTTGGAATCAGAGCGCCACGGGTATGCTTGCGGTAAACAATTACGATGAATTTTTAAAGCTTGTTGAGGTTATAAGCTCAAGCTATTCCACTATGAAGGACGATAATAAAAATCCTTCCGTTGTTGCGCTTGTAGGTCCTTCGGGTTCAGGCAAAACTAAAATTGCCGCCAAGCTTTTAGAGAAGGAGCCTAGATTTGAAAAGCTCCTCAGCTATACAACGATAGATACTACCGCAAAAACTGCGGACGATTGGTATAGCTACGTTGATAAGGGCGAGTTTTTCGATATGATGGAAAGAGGCGAGCTTTTTGAATCCACAATGTATGCAGGTCACGGCTTTGGCTCTAAAAAGAGCGACGTGGATTCGATAATCGGCAGTGGAAAAACAGTCCTCACTATTATGGATATTTGCGGTGCGATGTCACTTAAAACCCATTATAAGGATGTTGTTACGGTTTATATCAAGAGGGACAAGAGGGATCTTCTTGCATCCATTCTTGAAAAGAACAGCTCCAACGAGGATAAGGTGAACAGAATCATCTCCATTGACGATGAAAGACGAAATGAAGAGATATGCGATTTCGTTGTTGAGAATAACGGAGATGCCGATGCCACAGCAAACAAGATAATTGAATTGTTATTCTAATAAAAAAACCTGACCGATAGTGCTGTACCCTAAAGGACAGTTTTATCTGCCGACAGAAAAAACAGAAACCTCAGATTGATTTTCTGAGGTTTTTGTGATATAATAAAGATATAGCGTTGCCTAATGTTCATTTTTAATTTGCAATAAAGGAGACTGTTATGAGAGCACCATTTCAAATACTTGCAATCCCATATAAATATGAAAACGGAACACCGATATATTGTGTTTTACATCGTTCAGATTATGACCAGTGGCAATTTATCGCCGGAGGCGGCGAAGATAAAGAAACTCCAGAAGATGCAGCAAAAAGGGAAATAAAAGAAGAAGGCGGTGTGAATGTGGATCATATTATTTCACTAAAGTCAATGTGCCACATTCCCGTTGAAATATTCCCTCGCAGATATCTTTACTGTTGGTCTGATGACATGTATGTCATTCCCGAATATTCATTCGGCTTTGAATGTACCGACGAGCTTGTTTTATCTCATGAACATACAGAACTTGTTTGGCTCCCATATAGAGAAGCAAGAGAAAGATTGCAATGGGATTCCAACAAGACTGCTTTATATGAATTGAATTGCATATTATCAAAACAATACGATAAATGATCGCTTAATGCTAAGCCTCCCTTGTGTAAAGGGAGGTGGCACGCGTAGCGTGACGGAGGGATTGTAATGCAGAGAAAACATAATAAAGACATTGTTCCAGCCGCAAAAATGCTACGGAAGAATATGACCAAAGAGGAAAAACATCTTTGGTATGATTTTCTGCGCGCTTATCCCGTTCGCTTTTCTCGTCAAAAGGTTCTCGGAAAGTATATCGCAGATTTTTACTGTGCAGAGGCTAAGCTTGTTATTGAGCTTGACGGTTCGGGTCATTATACCGAAGAAGGAAAGCAATACGATGAAGAAAGAACTGCTTTTCTTGCAGAATACGGTTTGACAGTTATAAGAATACCAAACACTGAAATACACAAAAACTTTCGAGGTGTCTGTGAATATATTGATCATCTCGTAGAACAATCCCTCAGTCAGCTTCGCTGACAGCTCCCTTTACACAAGGGAGCCTTTTTTGTTCACCTATGCCTTGTCAATTTTCCTGACAAGCACTGCATTTGTGTCCACAAATGCAAAATACGGCATACCCCTTTCGAGATATGCCGTATTTTTGAAAACTGTCCTTTAGGGTGCAATCCGATAGGTCAGGTTTTTCTTTTATGCCTTTTTATTTATGAGCTTTTCTATTTTGGGAGTAACTATCTTTTCCATTCTGTAAACGAAATATGAAATGCCTGCCGCAACGATTATTCCACCGTAGATATCTGTGGGGAAGTGCACAAATACGTAAAGACGTGTGAAAGCCATAACGGCTGCCATAACTACCGTTACAATGCCAAATTTTTTATGCTGAGAAAGAATGGTGAACGCTACTGCAAATGCGGAAACTGTATGTCCCGATGGGAAGGAATAAGACGTTGGAAGATGTACCAAGTCAACCATTTCGGGATAGAATGAACAGGGACGCGGTCTTGCGATGAGATTCTTGAGTATAATGTTATTTACAATAAGCATAACAAGAAGCGCGCAAAGAACCATAATTCCGCATTTTCTGGTCTTTTTGGGGATAAGCATTAAAAGACCGAGAGTGATCCATATGATACCGTCCTCACCGAGAGAGGTGTAGAAAGGGAATACAATGTCGAGAAAGGGATTGCGTATGTAATTTTGAATGAAGAAAAGTATTTCAAAGTCAAATTTCCAGATAAGAAGTCCAAAAGCTGCAATCGCGAGAGAGAGCAAACCTATTTTAAAATAATTCTTTTTCTTAGTATCAATCATATTTTTCTCCTTTTTAGTAATAAAAATAATCTTTTAACTCAAATGGGGAATCGATTATATCCTGTGCTCCCTTGTGGATAAGGTGCATTTTTGATGAATATCCCCAAGACACCGAAAGGATGTCAAACCCTGCATTTTCAGCAGTGAAAATATCAATTTCGCTGTCGCCGATCATCATACATTCTTGAGGAGTGAGTGAAAGCTCGGCTGCAATTTGTAAAGCAACATCGGGGGTGGGCTTTGCAGGAATTCCATCAACTGTGCCTCGCGCTATAGAGCAGATTCCCTCCGGTAAAAGCTGCTTTACAAGTGCCTTTACGTAGGCGTCCTGCTTGTTGGACAAAACGGCAATTTTATAGTAATTTGACAAGAAAACAAGCGCATCCGCTATCCCGTCATATAGCTTATCCGTGTGCATATACGTTTTTTCGTACATTTTATCGTAGAGCTTAAGCGCACGCTCAACCGTTTCATTGGAAGCACGAGTCTCAACAGGTAAGGATTGAGTGATAAGATGCTTCGGTCCTTTACCGATAAATGTTCTTATCTCATCTTCAGTTCTTTGTGGATATCCGAGGTTATCCAATGTCATATTAACGGCTTCGGCTATGGCAGAAATCGTATCTGCAAGAGTTCCGTCAAGGTCAAAAATCAACGCTTTAATATAAGATCTCATAAAACCTCTTTTAAAAATAATATTACTCATTAATTGTATCACATAAAAATCTTTATGTCAATCAAATAACTGTCAAAAAATACAAAAAAAAATAAAAAAAATGGAAAAATTCCGTAAAAATAACTATATAATATTGTCAAAAAAAGTGTTATAATATATTGGATTTATTTTTATTATTATATGGAGGCAAAAAGTGGTTAGAGAAGATTTAAGAAATATTGCGATTATTGCACACGTTGACCACGGCAAAACAACGCTCGTTGACCAGCTTTTAAAGCAGGGCGGAATTTACCGCGAGAATCAGGCGACCGAGGATAGAGTAATGGACTCAAACGACCTTGAGCGTGAAAGAGGTATTACTATCCTGGCAAAGAATACGGCGGTAAACTATAACGGCGTAAAGATAAATATTATAGACACTCCCGGACACGCCGACTTCGGTGGAGAGGTTGAGCGTATTCTCAAAATGGTAAACGGCGTTATCCTTCTTGTTGACGCGGCAGAGGGACCCATGCCCCAGACACGCTTCGTGCTTCAGAGAGCGCTTGAGCTTAACCATAGAGTTATCGTAGTAGTAAATAAAATAGACAAGCCCGATGCACGTATTTCCGAGGTAATTGACGAGGTTCTTGAGCTTCTTATCGACCTCGGCGCAAATGACGAACAGCTTGATTCTCCCATGCTTTTCTGCTCGGGAAGAGCAGGTACCGCAAGTGAGAATATGGACAAGCAGGGAACTGACCTTAAGCCCTTGTTTGACAAGATCCTTGATTATATCCCCGCGCCAGAGGGAGATGACGAGGGCGATCTTCAGTTGCTTATCTCCTCCATTGACTATAACGATTTCGTTGGTCGAATCGGTATCGGTCGTGTTGAAAGAGGCACTATTAAGCAGGGACAGGAGGTCATGATCTCCAACTTCCACTCAAAAGCAGCGCCCAAGAGAGCAAAGATAATCTCTCTTTATCAGATAAACGGACTTGGCAGAGTACAGGTTGAAAGCGCAAGAATCGGTGATATTGTGTGCTTCTCAGGAGCAGAAAATATTACTATTGGTGATACTATTACTTCCACTACCTGCATTGAGCCACTTGAGTTTGTTAAGGTGAGCGAGCCCACTATGGAAATGACCTTTGCAGTAAACGATAGCCCCCTTGCAGGTCAGGAGGGTAAGTTTGTAACTTCGCGTCAGATCCGTGACCGTCTTTACCGTGAGCTTCTTAAGGACGTATCTCTCCGCGTAAGCGACGGTGAGACCACCGACTCTTTTAAGGTAGCGGGCAGAGGTGAGATGCACCTTTCTATACTTATTGAAAATATGAGAAGAGAGGGCTTTGAGCTTATGTGCTCTAACCCAAGAGTTCTATACAAGGAAATAGACGGCGTTAAATGCGAGCCCATGGAGAGAGTAACCATCGACGTTCCCACGGACTACGTTGGCTCCGTTATTGAAAAGCTCGGCAGACGTAAGGGCGATCTTATTGAGATGACCCCTGCGGGCAATAGAATGAGAGTTGAATATTCCATTCCTTCTCGTTGCCTTTTCGGTTACCGCTCTGAATTTCTCACCGATACACGCGGTGAAGGACTTATCAATACACTCTTTGACGGATATCAGCCCTATAAGGGTGAGGTGACTATGAGATTTACAGGTTGCCTTATCGCAAGTGAAAACGGTGAGACCACAAGATACGGTCTTTATAATACACAGGAGAGAGGACAACTCTTTGTTGGTCCTCAGACCAAGGTTTATGAGGGTATGATCATTGGTGAAAACCCCAAGAATGACGATATAGCAGTTAATCCCTGTAAGGAAAAGCATCTTACCGCTATTCGTTCAACTGGTGCGGATGAAAAGCTCCTTCTCACTCCTCCCAAGATCTTCAGTCTTGAGGAAGCCATTGAGTATATCAATGATGATGAGCTTATTGAGGTAACACCCAAGTCCATAAGACTCCGCAAAAAGATTCTCAATACCGAGCTTCGTATGAAGGCGCAGATGAGAGCAAGACGCGGAATCATCGACATAAAATAAAGGAGAAGCAGTATGTGGCTTATAGCTTTGGGAATTATTGCGGTTGTTGCAATCGTGGTTTTCAAATTTGTTAAAAAATAATAATCAATATTAAAAAAAAGCACGGCATCGCCGTGCTTTTTATTTATAGTTTTATTTCTACTGCCTCGCCAAAGGGAAGTGAGTAGATAAGGATTTTGTCCGGCTTTTTGCCGATAAAACGCTCGATCGCCATAGCGTAATATTCAATCTGCTTTCCGTGGCGTGACTTCATCTTATCAATAACGAGCGCCTCGCTTTTAAGCTCTTCCTGTGAAAGATAGTCCGTTTTGTAATCGCAAAGGATTATATTTCCGTTTTCATCCTCAAAGAAAATGTCGATTACACCCTGAACAAGAATTTCCTCGCCGTCGATTTCATTCTTGAAATCTGCCTCTTGCGTGAAATGTGAGGCAGGTAGCAGAATATTAAATCTCTGCTCGCGATAGGTCTTTTTCGCATTTTTGAGCATTTTATAGAAATTGCTTTCGAAGAAACGTTCTATCTGCTTTAAATTGATAAGCTCAGCAACCTGTGGGGAGATAAATCGTCTTTCAACCAGTCGAGCAAGCTCGTTTTGAGCGCCGTTTTTGTGAGCATTTTCAAAATCACAGAACTGCAAAAATAGATGGGTTGCAGTACCCTTGTCCGCGCCCGTGATTTGAGATTTGCTTTCAAAAAACTCCTCTATCTCAAGGATTTTGGCTTCATCAAAGCTCTCAAGTGTTGCCGCATCGTTGTCGATGTCGTCAAGCACGGTCGGAGTCAGCTTTGAAACCGAGAGCTTGGCAGGGAGCTTGTTAAGATGGGCATAGGAATATCTGAATCCCATTCGATCCTTTATCTTAGCTATATCCTCATCACTAATGCTTTCGGAACAAACGGGCGCATCAACGGGGGATTGACTTATCAAGTTGAATGGATCAATGCTATCCTTTTCAATCGCCCTAAATGTATATCCCTCTCCGTCGCAAAGGGGATGGATCGCCGCAAGCACCATCGAGAGATAATTTCTGCATTTTTTTATCTTGAAATCACTTGCAAAGTATTTAGTTACAAAGGCATTTTCTTCAAGCTTTTCAAGGCGTGAGCGAGTGTGAGCGGTTATATAAAGACGCTCCCTTGCACGAGTAAAAGCAACGTAGAGTATTCGCATTTCTTCCTCTATTTGAGCATTTGTCATTTCAAGCGCGACCGCCTCTCTCATGGGGGTGTTGATTCGTGCAAGACCGCCCTCGTATGCGAGTTTTAAAGCAATTCCCGCATTTGAATGATAGAGAAGATTTGGCTTTACGTCCTCAAGATTAAAATTGCCCTGCGTGTTGCACACAAAGCAAACGGGGAACTCAAGTCCCTTTGATTTGTGTGCGGTTATCATCTGCACTGCATTGATATCCGCATCCTCATAGGTGAGCGAGGGGACTTTTTTGTTTTCAATGAGCTCGTTTATATAGGAAATAAAGTTATTTAATCCCTTAAAAGAGCCGGATTCAAAGCGTCTTGCCATCTCATAAAGACGGGTAAGATTCTGCGAATTTGCACCCTCAAATGACGTCAGTGCAAGGTCGCGATAGATATGATTTAACAGCTTGTCTATGGATAAAGAGGTCGCCTTTCGTCTGTAATCTGTGAGCTTTTCTATAAAATAATCATTTTTCGCTTTTATGGCGGTATTATCCCCACTATAGGATTTAAGTGCCTCAAATAAAGACATTTTTGATTCCGCCGTAGTTCTTATTTCAATAAGCTCGTCCATTGTGTAAGCAAAAATGGGCGAATATAAGGTAGCGGCGAGAGGAATATCTCGGTGAGGATTATCCACACTTGAGAGTATCGAAAGAGTTAAAAGCACGTCGGGAGTTTCAAAAAGATCGTATTTTGAATTGTCCGAGCAGGGAATGCCAAGCATATCGAGCGCGCGTGCTATATCGGATGCAGGCGTTGTGGATCGCATAAGTACGGCAATGTCGCGAGGTTCGATTGGCGTTCCGTCCGCTTTTCTTTCGTATTTTATAAGGCGCTCTATCTCCTTGGCGATCCAGAGTGCTTCCGTATTGATGTCGGTTTTTTCATCATCCTCATCACTATCGTCGTCGGTGGCTTTTTCATCAGCCGTAACAACGGTTATGTTGACAAGGGGGGAGGGGAGGATTCTGCCCTCCTCAACCTTTGAAAAGATGAGATCGTCATCACTTGTATATTCAATGCTTTCTCCGCAGTGACCGAAAAGGAACGCGAATATCTTGTTAGTGAATTTTATCACGTTTTCATCACATCGGAAATTGTTTGACATAAATATCAAGGCACTGTCAGAGTCGTCGGAGTTTTCAATTTCGGGAAAGCTCTTTTTGTATCCCGCAAAAACGTCCGTGTCAGCACCACGGAAACCGTAAATACTCTGCTTGATATCGCCAACCATAAATCGGTTGTTAGGTCTTGCGATGAGTGAGAAAATTTTGTCCTGCATCGCGTCAACGTCCTGATATTCATCAATGTATATTTCGTCAAACCGATCACGGTAGACAAGTGCAATATCACTTGGCGTGCCGTCCTCATTGGTGAGGAGCTTGTAAGCAAAACGTCTGACATCGTCAAAGCCGAAGGCGCGGCGCTTGATTTTCTCCTCAAGGACCGCCTCTTCAAACTCCGTAAGGATATTGTAAAGTGATAAAAGAATGTCACTCGTTTTTATCATAGCATCGCGAATGCTTTCCGTGTCAAACGAGAAAAACTTCTCAACAGATGATTTGATAAATGCCGTTTCCTCGTCTCTTAACGCTTTGCAGGCAAGAATTTGCTCGGTCTGAAATTCTTTTTTGAGAATGCCGAGTCTTTGCTTGTTAAATGACATGATTTTTTCGCGTGCAAGCAGATAATTTCTTTGCGAAAGAATGCTTGACATATCACTCAAAAACTCCTTTTCGTAGGAGAAGGTTGCAAGATAGGCATTCGATGCCTTTTCCTCACTTGCGATTATGTCACAGCAACGGCATAGTGCGTTTTTGTAGCTTTCAATGCCGTTTGAAAGGTGGGCGTGAATTATTTTGCCCTGTCTGCTTTCAAAAAACTCCTTGTCCGCACCATCTCGCAATTCGTTGGCAAGAGAGAGGATATATTCTGTGCCATCGGTTTTTGAGCAGAGCTTTTCATAGAGAGCAAGGAATATATCCGAGAGCGTGTCACTCTGCTTTGCCGATGTGAAATTTTCAACGAAGCTTAAAAAGCCGTCGTCATTTTCGCTTGACACGTCATAGTGATTTTCAATGACCGAGTCCATTATTTCCTTGCATAGCAAAGCCATCTCGCCCTCATCCGCAAGGCGGAAATTAGAGGGCAGGGAAAGACGCTGGAAATTTGAACGAACTATATCGAGATAGAAGGAGTCAATGGTGCAGATGCTTGCACTTTCAAGTAAAACAAGCTGCTTTGAAAGATATTGACTCGTGGGATTTTTAGCAAGCTCGTCCGAGATCGCATTTGAAATCTTGCGCTTAAGATCGGCGGCTGAAAGACGGGTAAATGTTACTATAAGCATCTTTGAAATGCTTGCGGGACTTGATTCGTCGGTCAAGCGTCTTACTATTCTTTCGGTAAGCGTGGCAGTTTTTCCCGATCCCGCGGCGGCGGAAACGAGCAAGGTCTTATTCTTTGTTTCAATTGCTTGAAGCTGCTTGGGAGTCCAATTTTTACTCATATTTCCACCTCCTTATATCTTACTTTTGCAGACGGATGCTCTGCATATTGATTTCATTTTACAGTAACGGCACGGAGCTTTTTCACCCGATCGCAGTGGGATAGCGTTCGCCTTGCCATCGCGCATGCTTTCCGCTATTTTAATTATCGTTTCGGAGAGCATACCGTATATCTCATCAAAGCCATCGTTGCCAACGAGATTCTTACCCGTCAATTCTCCCTCGTCACCCACCTTGATCTTTGAGACGATGCTCGCATCAAGATTATGATTGATAGCACGAACGATATCGGGGTCATTCGTTAGTAGTCCGCTTCTTGCGAACTCATTTTGAATGAGCTTTTCGATCTCCTCACCCTCGCAGAATCTGTCAACCGAAACTACGGGGGCATTGGATGAAAGGTATTGAATGCCTGCAGGTATCAGCTTTCCATTCTCGTCGCAACCGAATTTTGCCTTTTGAGAAGCATCATCGGTGTTGCAAATGGAGAACAAATATATCAAAAGCTGGGTGTTAAGACCGTCTTTGAGATCATCAAATGAAAACTCCTTGCTACCCGTTTTATAGTCCACCACGCGAATATAAACGTTTCCGTCCTTTTTGTAGGTGTCAACTCTGTCGGCGATTCCGCGGAGAGTCAAAATGCTTCCGTCCTTAAGCTCAAATTCAAGCGCTTTGATTCCGTCCTCGCCCATTCCAACCTTGAGTTCAAAGAATGAGGGATAGAAATCGCTTTTTTTAAATTCATTTATAAGGTTTTTAGCTATCATAAACGAGAGCTTGTTAAGGCGCAGGAAAAGATGCTTTGTACGGTTGGATATTGCATAATCCTCGCCTAGAAGCTCAAAAAGATAATTGCGAACTGTTTTTTGAAGAATTGCATCGATCTCTTCATCGCTAAGGGTGAGACGAAGTGTTCCGTCAGCACTGATTTCCTTCATGAACATTTCAAGAATGTAGTGAATAAACGTGCCTATGTCATTGAGCTGGAATACGGCTTTTTTGCTCTCTCTGAGTCCAAGTACGTAGGAGCAGTAGTAATCAAATCCGCAAAGCACGTATTTTTCAAGGCGGGACTGTGTGAGAGAAAGACGCTCTCCAAATATCTGCTTCACGGTTTCGGGAGAAACGGAGCAGCTTCTTTGCGAAACGGGTATATTAACGGAGTCGGTAAATCCTTTGCCGTTATCATGTTCCTCAATTAATTTTGAAAGAGCATCCGCACCCTCAAAGCGTCTAACGCTCGGATAGACCTCTTTGGCGGTTTCGATATTCCATATTTTATCAATAGCTGAAAGCTCCGATTGCTTTGCGGGAGTGCAGATAGGGAACAATCTCTTAATTCTTTCAAAAATTATGGATTGTCTTTGTGATGCACCGTCGGATGAAAGGAGGGACGAGGTGAGGATCAACTTTTCCTTGGGAGCTGATACAGCTCTGTAGAGGAAGAAAAGCTCCTCACTGGTTTTTGTATTGGTGTCGGCAGAAAGAGTGATGTCAATGTCTTCAAGCATCTTCTTGTCTGCATCCGTGAATATTCCGTTATCCTTTATAGATGCAGGAAATTCACCCTCGTTAAGTCCCATTAGAATTGCACATTTGATTTTGCCAACTCGAAGCATTTGTGCGGAGCCGATCAAAACCTCGTCCGCGGAGGTGGGAATGGTTCCAATATCACTCTGTGCAAACATCAATGCAAGAGCGGCAGAAAATTCTTCAAATGAAAGCTCTTTTTCTCCGAGGATGCTCGAAAGATCATATAGTATATTAAGAGTCAGTGAATAAAGCTTCATATCCTCATCCGCTGCCTTTTTATCTCCGCTCGCAAGCAAGGTAGCGCAGTTTGTTCTCACCTTTTCGGTGATGCGCGCATCCTTTAAAAATTCAAGCGTTGCTTGACACATCTCTTTGACATTTGCGGATGCGTCGAGCTTTGCAAAATAGAGCGAAAGAGAGGGAATTACACTTTCTCTCACTGAATTTGCAACGGAGAGGATGCGTTCACCCCTCTTGGTGAGCATAGCCGAATATCCGTCGGGATTCATAGTCCACTTGCCCGAAAGGAATTTGCTTCCGTTTATGTTCCACGTGTTAACGTAGTCTTCAAATATATCAACGTCAAAGGGGTCAACGTCACAAAAGCCCGATTTGAGATGGGCAATAACGTTTGTTCCGTGCCAGTTGCTCTCCTTAATTTTGAGAGCACTGAAAATAAATTTCGATAGGGATTTTGAATTAAGATCCGTCTTTTCGCTCATAAAATATGGTATCCCGTATTTGTCAAGCGCCACATCAAGAATACCGCGATATTTTTCGGCATCGCGCAAAATTATAGCTATGTCACCGTATCTCGCGCCGCCTTCTATCTGCTTGCGGATCTCGGTTGCCACAAGCTCCGATTCGGAGTATGGAGTTTCACACAAAAAGCTCTTTATATCTCCGTATTCACCGCTAAATTCATTTGCTTCAAAATTCCAGAGATTTGACTGTAAATACTTAAGCTGCTCCGACTTACTTCTATGTATCTCTGTTAAAAAGGTTTCGTCATAGCTACCCTTATCAAGATATTTTTTGAGCTTCATATCCGTCTGCCTTAAGCTCTCAAGATGGATAGAATTATCATTCGGAGTGGGTAGTGGGAGCGTGATATAAAGCTCGTTGCAAAGCCGAGAAATTTTTGCTATCAGCTCGTGCTCCTGCTTTGTAAAACCCGCAAAGGAGTCGATATAAACGTTTGCTCCATCAAAAATATTGTGTTCCTTCAGTATATCTATCGCGCGTGAAATATCGTCACCCGAATCCGAAAAGTTCTCGGTGAGCTGCGCATTGTAAGCAGAATAAATTAGAGAAATATCTCTGAGCTTTTTATATAATGGAGAATCATTCTCAAGTCTTGAGCAAGCGGAGTCCAGTTGATGTGGACTTATGCAATAAGTCTTCAGCTCCTGTGTTGCGGAGAGCATTTTTTGAGTGAGCGAAAAATCACTCGGTTCTTTGGTGCAATATTCCTCAAGCATGGGAGAAAGCTCGCGCAGAGTGTTCCACATTATAAGCGCTTTTGTGGATTTGCTTGCAAAATTGTAGGAAAGACCGCCGAACGTTCTGAAAATTCTATTGCAAAGACGAGAGAAGTTAAGTACTTCAACGTTAAGCTGTGCGCTTGCGGGAAGTATGGATACAACGGCTCTTTCAACTGCAACGGTTTCCTGCTCGGGAACGATGAAAAATGCTCTTTTTCCTTGTTTTACGTCGCTTTCGAGATATTTGTAAAGCGCGCTTGTCTTACCCGATCCGCAAGGACCGTAAATAAAATGTACCATATCAGCTCTCCTTTCCTTCGAGAATTTTAAGATTTCTCTTTATAGTTTCCTTGCCACGCCAAGAATAGGCGCGAATTTTAAATGCATCGGTGTCCATTTCTTCAATATCTTCGCTTGTAAGAAGAGGTGTAAGATTTGTGTTGAAGAAATCAATATTAGTAAATACCGTTCCGTTTTTAATGGCTTTTTGGGTGTGGGGGCATACCTGCTGACAAATATCGCATCCCCAAGCGCAACCCGAATTTTTGATTGCGGATTTCTCCTCCTTTGTTAATTCTCCCTTTTTTTGTGTGAGTGCGGAAAGACATCCTTCAACGTTCAGATTCACGGGGCAAGCGCGTTTGCAAATTCCGCACTTTTCGCAACTTTCGGGTGCACCCGAAAGCGAAGGAAGGAATGCATCAGTTATTATCTCGCCGATGAATATGTAGGAGGAATATTTTTTCGTAATTAACATATGATTTTCGCCTATAATGCCAAGACCTGCTTTGGCGGCTGCCACTATCTCATTTATAGGAGAATGGTCAGTAAATCCCGCGAATTTGTGTTCGGGATAATGGAGCTTCAATTCTCCGATCACCTTTTCAAAAAGCAAATTGAAAAAGATATGATAATCTCTGCTAACGGCATAGGAGGAAATGTTTCTTTCTCCAAACGCTTCTTTGGAAAGATAGGGAACTGCAAAGATCACCACCGAGCCATCGGTGATTCCCTCGCGTTCAATGAGGTATGGCTTTTTTATTTCACACTCGGATAGCTTTAGAGATGAAATAAGCTCTATATTGAATTTTTTAAGCTCATTTTTTATAAACGAAAGCATAATTTGTCCCCCTGAAAATTGATCGTGTATATTTTAATTATAAACTAAAATTTTCATTTAGACAAGCATATTTCGATAATTTCTTTAAATATTTTTTTATTTATAAAAAAATATTTAAAAATTTTAGTTTTGTTTTGAATGGTTTTTTTGTTCAAATATAGTTCATATTTTAGGTATAAAATGATATCTAACGAAATTTGCTTTGGAGATTATTGATGAATACTAAAAATTTGCTCGTTTGTCCTGTTTGTGGCAAGGAGCTTGTTAAAGAGGAAAAAAGTTATTTTTGCACGGGAGAAAAGCGTCATTGTTTTGATATATCCTCATCGGGACACGCCAATCTCTGCCCGGGTAAATCTACGGGCGGTGACGATAAGCGTGCGGTGCGTTCAAGGACTGATTTTTTAAATCTCGGATACTATGAGCCGATTTCCCAAAAGGTCTGTGAGATACTTTCCAACCTTGATGAAAGCTCGTCCGTAATAGATGCGGGATGTGGCGAAGGATATTACTCGAATAATATAGCGCGCTCCACGGGTGCTACGGTTTACGGCTTTGACCTTTCAAAGGAGGCAATCATATCGGCATCCAAAGGCGCTAAAAGACAGGGAATAGATAATGCTCACTTTTTTGTCGGAGGCATTTACAATATGCCCGTTTGTGACAGCGGTGCAGACGTTATCACAAATATTTTCGCACCCTGCTCGGAAACAGAATTTTCCAGGGCGCTCAAACCATCGGGAAGACTTGTCGCAGTAACGGCAGGCAAAGACCATCTCATTGGACTTAAGGAGGCAATATACGATCACGTTTACCAAAATGAAGCGAGAGCGGATATGCCCAAGGAAATGGTCCTTGAAGAAAAGCATACGGTATCCTATACCATCGAGCTTAACGATGCAGAGGCAATAAGAAATTTGTTTTCGATGACTCCATATAGCTACCGAACGAGCGAAAACGATATGAAAAAGCTGCTCGCTCTTACCACACTTACCACCAAAGTTGAGGTGGATATATTCGTTTACAGAAAGAAGTAATTTTGATGAAAATTTCAATTTGTGTACCAATGTACAATGAAAGCAGCATCATAGCAAATACAGCACGTGAGCTGCACAAATATATGAGCACAAATTTCGGAAATGATTATGAGATAATCTTTTCCGATGACGGAAGCAGTGACGGTTCTGCGGAAATGGTGCGCGCTCTTGAATTGCCCAACGTTAAGGTTGTCGGATATGAAAAAAACAGAGGTAAGGGCTGTGCCGTTCGTCATGCTGTGTTGGCATCCGAGGGGGACGTGGTTTTGTTTACGGATGCGGATCTTGCATACGGAGTTGATTTGATAGCTGAAGCGGTCCGTCATCTTGAAAAAGGAACATACAGTGCAGTCGTTGCTTCGCGTTCAAAGCATCCTGAGGGATATGCAGGATATACACCAATACGTAAACTTGCATCTAAGACCTATATAAAAATTCTCAATCTTTTGCTTGGAATTAAAATTTCCGACGCACAGTGCGGATTTAAGGGATTTGACGGTGAACAGGGCAGAAAGCTCTTTTCACTTTGCACTACCGATGGGTTTGCATTTGACCTTGAGGTAATACTCATAGCGCAAAGAATGGGAATTGGCATTTATGAGATGCCTGCAACCATAATTAACCATCGCGACTCCAAGGTCAATCTTATAAAAGATGCTCCTAAAATGCTTAGAGAGGCATTTGCGATAAAAAAACGAGTGAAAAATATGGAAATATAACACAAATCTGTCAAAAAAGCTCGCGTAATGAAAAAAAGTTGTCTTTATATTATATAAAATATAAAAATACTATTGCATTTTTTTGCGGTTTGTGGTAGAATCAGTTAAGAATATAAAAATTAGTATGGAGGCATATATGAATTTTCAATGGATTCTCTTGGCATTCTTTTTAGCAGCCATTATTAACGAGATAGCCAAGGCACTCACACAACCAATGCATAGGAATATTTTGAACTTTATTTCTATTCCTGTAGCGTTTATTATTGCGTTTATAATGCAGGCATTGGGACTTTTCCAAATGGGAGCGGACTATCTTGTCAATTTGATAGGTATCGATCTCGGTACTGCTTCGGGGTTTGCATCAGCTACTCTCAGTACACTCTTAAGTCCTGTGCTCTTCGTTTTGGTTTATAATATTTTGCTTTTCGTTTTGAGATTGGTTTATGTAAATCTCATTTCCAAGTTTATCGAAAGCAAGCAGGTGAGAGAAGAAAAGAGATTGCTCAAGGAGGCCATCAGAGAAGAAAAGCGCTTGGTTAAGGGCGCGGTTTACGAAACTGAGAAAAAGGCAGTTTCTATTCTTCAAGCAATAGGCGATAGCGGTATGGAGTTTGACATTACCGACTACGAGCATCTTGATGAAGATGAAATTGAAGACATGGTCGAAAGACGTGTAAGGAAAGAAAAGAGAGCAAGAAGAAGACGCGGTTTCTTCAGAGAAAGCAGAGAAAGAAAATCTGTTTCAATTATCACGGCTGCAGTGAGCGGATTTCTTGCATTTGCAATCGGTATGATGCCAATGTTCCACATGATGAGTGTGCTTGGTGATATTACCGGTGCTATAGACAAGAATAATCCTGATGAGAATCAAAATGCCATCTATCTTTCCATAGATTTACTTGACGAACATATTGTAAAACCCTACGAGAAAAGCTTCATTTATCAGGTTTATAAGAGCATGGCTCTTGTTGATCTTATGAATGGTACAGTAAGACTCGGCGGTAAAATGGACGTTGACGGCACAGAATACTATGCCGATGACGTTATAAGAGGAGTACTTAGTAACAGTATTAAGGTTGCAACTCAGATAATGTCAACAAGACCAAGCGCAAAGGTTCTTTCGGAAGGCCTTGACGGTATCATCAAACAGCCGTTCATACTTGCACTCCTTACTGATCTTGTTATGGATTATCTTGAGGGTGTAGAAATTACCGAGCCCGCAGAAGGCGACGTAATGGGCGGTATCCTCAATACGATCATATTGCACTATAAGGAAGGTGGAGAAGAGGTTATAGCTCAGGATATGAGCGCTATCTCTCATACCATTGCAGTGCTCGTTGAAAAATTGCCTCTTTCTGATATTATGTCGGGTAAGGCCGATTTTGAAGCTATCTTGGGAGATCAGGATACTCTCAAATCACTCCTTATGGCAATGTCGGGACTTACTCCCTATAACACAGTTATCGGTGGTACGTTTGAACTTGGAATCGGTATGATAGGTCCTATGCTCGGCGCACCTCAAGATAATGCAGTAGCATTTGATTCATTCATTTCTAAGATTACAACTGCGGCGGGTGGAGTTGCTTCCTCTGAAAATGCCGCTAACGATTATGCTAATCTTCAGAAATTCTTTAAGGGAGCTGCAGAATATGTAAAGAATGCTGATCAGCTTAAGTTCATTGACAAGAGAATAGCGGATGTAAAGTGTGAGATAACCGCTCTTGAAACCGAGCTTGCAGCATTGTCTGCAATTCCTGCAGAAGATTTGACAGAAGCTCAGGCATTGGAGATTAAATTCCTTGGTGAAAGCATTCAGTTAAGAAAGGATTTGCTTAACGGAGTTAAGTCCGCCGAGGGAGTTGTAGAAAAAATAGGTCTTCTTGAAAAAAGAGAAAATATCTATAATGAAACAGTAAATCCCGATCTCGCAGTAAGCATTTGGGACTACATCACAGAGCCTATTATGGTGATTGATCTTATTCAAAATATGGGTAAGGACTTTGAGGCAGAGGGCAATTTACTTAAGACTCAAGGTGAAGAGATTGCAGCCGAGGCAGATAAGCTTGTTGAGGTTTATGATAGAAAGCTCCAAGAATTAACCGAAGATTTTAACAACAATAATATCACGCTTGAACAATTGCAGGAACAGACTGATGCGTTACAGGCTGAATTGGATGCTAAAAAGAATGAGTTCACTGCACTTGGAGATAAGCTCTTAGCTAAAGGTGAAGCTCTTGCCAATATGGTTGAGCCCATTACAAATCAGATTACTGAATTGTCCGAAGAGATAACTGCAAGAACAAGCGGCTTCCTTCCTCTTATTAATCACTTTATGAACTGGATGAATGTTCAGAAGCCCTTTATGATTGCGGGTGAGGATACTTCTCTTGCACCTATGAGCATCACAGTTCCCACTGTTGACGAAAACGGTGAAACAACATATAAGACATACACATGTAACACTGATATATTCGACTTGGAAACTCTTATAAAATTCATTACCGGCGGCTTCGATGTTGAAGGTGAAGGTGGTGAAGGTAGCGAAGGTACTGAAGGCGGCGCAGGAAGTGAGGGCGGCGAAGAGCCCACACCTATTGCTGATGAAGGTAGCGAGGGATCAGGCTCCGGAGAATCCGGTTCTGATGCAACAATGGAATACGTTGATATCAACGAAATTCTTAATCAGATTCCTTTCCAGGATCTTATCAAACAGCTTGTAATTACATCCGATGAGGAAGAACTCAAGGATATTTCTCCTATGACCGACCTTATCAACCATCTTATATATGCAGCTTCTACAAGAACCGCTGAAACAACCGTTGATAATGAATGGGTTAAAACTCAGTTGACAGCACTTGTTGCAGCTGACGGCGTTTCTGACGGTTCTAAGGCGATGGCAAACAAGATCATTGGCTTTATGGGCGCAACGGAAGAAGAACGTAATAACATTGATTATAAGGGCGTTACAGTTGAAAAGATGCTTGCTGCTCTCAAGTTTGATGAAACTTGGACAGAGGAGCTTAAGCAGAAGGATAGCGAACACCTTATAGACATCGTATTTACTATTATTGATATTCTCGGTGGAATGGGCGGCGAAGGTTCTCCCATTGAGGCCCCTGTTAATACTTCCAATGAAAGCACCGAGGGCGATGGTTCCGAAGATGGAAACGAAACTCAACCTCCTGTGGATAATGGTGGTGAAGGCGAAACAGGCGAGGGCAACGAGCTTGATGCAATGCTCAATCTTGTGGGCGTGCTTGGTATAACCTTTGATAAGATGGCACAAACACACTGTCTCGGTGATCTTCCCGAGCTCTTGTTCAAAGCACTTTTGACACATGAGGCACTCAGTATAGCAATGATGCCCGCTATGTATCACGATTATGTGGTAGCTATGGAACAGCCCGATTTCTCATACGAGAAATGCATTGGCGATTTGCTTAATACAATTAAGGGATTGCTTGAACAGTTGAATGGAAATGGAGGAGAGGTATAATGAAAAAGTTTTTGATCAGACTTATTGGTTGGATTCTTAGCCTTGCAGTTATTGCAGGCGGTGCATATCTCAGCTATCTTACTTCGGATTTTGATGAATTTGAAGCTGATGTTAACAATGTTATTGCTCAACTCGAATCCATGGGTAGTATGTTTGGAGGTGGAGAAACCACTCCCGAAAACGGCGGTGAAACCACTCCTGAAGATGGTAGCGAGACCACTCCCGAAAACGGTGGCGAAACCACTCCTGAAGATGGTGGCGAGACCAATCCCGAAGAAGGCGGAGAATCCGTTAACCCCGAAAATTAGTATTTTGCCGTACAAGACAAATTTAGAATAGTTATTATGGAAAAGTATTCAATTAGATTTTGGGGATTGCTGATTTGTATTCTTTTGGTAGCAGTAGTGATTTTTATTATCTCTACCGACATAGATGGTAATGGTATTTGGACACAAATCGAAGGTGCTTTTAAAGATGTTTTTCCGTTTTTGTCCAATAGCGAAAACGATGTTCCTGAGAGTACTAACAAAAATCCGTCGGATTATTCAGGTCCTTTTTTGGACGGCGGATCAAACGATTAATTATTAATTAACAAAATAAAAGAACCGAGATTTTTCTCGGTTCTTTTTGTTTTATTTAATTAAATTAAAGATTTATTTCATCCACGAGTTTTAACCACTCTGCACTTGAAACGTCGCTGGGCATTTTGAGGTCTCCTCTGGGAGAAAGACTTATACCAAATGCCTTAGGACCATCGGGAATACAAGAACGCTTGAATTGTTGTGAGAAGAAGCGCTTTATAAACACCCTCAAACAGGAAAGAATCAATTCCTTTTCATATCTGCCTTCAAACGCTATTTGAGCTATTCTGAAAAGCTTTTCGGGGGAGTAGTGATATGTGAGCATATAATATAGGAAGAAATCGTGTAGCTCATAAGGGCCAACTATATTCTCCGTGATCTGCGAGATTTGTCCGTTATTGGCAGGGATGAGTTCGGGACTGATGGGAGTGTCAATGATGTCGTTAATAACATCTGCAAGTCCGTCAACATCATTATAATCCTCTGCATAAAAGGAGAGAATGTGAGGAACGAGCGTCTTGGGGATTCCCGAATTAAGAGAATACATAGACATATGGTCTCCACCGTATGTGGTAAAGCCAAGAGCCAATTCGGATATGTCACCCGTGCCCACAACGATTGCATCTTCACCGTTAGCTATGTCCATTAATATTTGGGCACGCTTTCTTGCTTGGGCATTTTCGTAAACAAGATCATAGGTTGAAAGATCGTGACCGATGCTTTCAAGATGGCATTTAACGGCATCACGAATATCTATTTCTTTAAGGGTAACACCCAAAGTATTAGCAAGTGCATGTGCATTATTTTTGGTTCTTTCTGTAGTTCCAAAACAAGGCATCGTTACTGCGATAATATCTTTTAGGTTTTTCTTCATTATCTTAAAGGTGTGTACCGTTGAGAGTAGAGCAAGAGTGGAGTCAAGACCACCTGAAATGCCAACCACACATTTTTGAGCGCCGCAGCTTTCAAGTCTTTGCTTAAGTCCATAGGACTGTATTGAACGAATAGTCTTTATATTTCGTATAAGTTCGTTCTTGTCGCTCGAAACAAAGGGAGTGTGGTCGATACGCCTTGAAATCGTAGTTTCCTCTATTTCAAGATCAAACGGCACGTTTACTATGTTTTTATCCACGCTTGTGGTGACCGTATTTCTTCTTCTGCGCTCAAGGGAAATCTTTTCAAGATCGACCTCGGCAGAAATGAATTTTTCGTTTTCAAAATCAAAGGGGATTCTTTCGGAAATAATGTTGCCGTTTTCTGCAATTATGCTATGACCGGAATACACAACATCAGTGGTGGATTCACCTTCGCCACAGTTGGCATAGATATAAGCCGATACTGTCTTTGCGGATTGTGATGAAACGAGTATTCTTCGGTACTCGTCCTTGGCAACAACCTCATTTGAAGCGGAAAGATTGGCAAGGAGTGTAGCTCCCGCGATCGAAAGCATATTTGATGGGGGAGTATTTACCCAAATATCCTCACATATTTCAATGCCGATCTTTAAAAGGGGCATCGTTCTGCATGAGAAGAGAATATTTCTGCCAAATGGAACCTCTTTTCCCTCAAACAAATATGAGAAATTCTCATCGGGACAGGGAACGAAATATCTGCCCTCGTAGAATTCTCCATAGGTGGGGAGATTGCTCTTAGCGACCACTCCGAGAAGCTCGCCGCCCTTTACAACAGCCGCGCAGTTGTATATCTTGTTCTCATAGAACATAGGTAAGCCAACTACACTGAGCATATCAAGCTCTCTTGTTTCCTTGATATATTTTTTAAGAGCCTTGTGTGCTCCATCAAGCAAAACGTTTGAGAAGAACATATCAGCACATGTATATGCAGTTATGCAAAGTTCGGGGAAAACAAGCACCTTAACGTGCTTCTCGCTTGCATCCTTTGCAATATTAATTATTTCATTTACGTTATAAGAGCAGTCTGCAACCTTAATCTTGGGAGTAGCGCAGGCAACCTTCAAAAAACCGTGTTTCATTGAAATTTAGTCCTTTCAATAACTGTATTAAATTATATTATAATAGAAAATGAAGAAAATTACAAGATAAAACGCAAATTTTGTTGATAAAAATATTGAATTTAATGTAAAAAAGTATTATAATATATATGTAAATACTCCGAAAGGACATCAAAATGGTTAAATTAATAATAGTCAGACACGGAAACAGCATTGGCAATTTTAAAAGAATATTTATCGGTCAGACCGACTGGGGACTCTCGGAGGTCGGTGAAGAGCAGGTAAAAAGACTTACCGAATATCTTAAACAATTTCATATAGATGAGATCTATTCAAGTGACCTTTGCAGAGCATATAACACGGTTTTGCCCACGGCACAGCGACTTGGACTTGAGATACACAAAAGAGAAGGATTGCGTGAAATTTATGCGGGAGAGTGGGAGCAGACTACCTTTGCAGAGCTTGCCGAAAAATTCCCCGAAACGTATTGGACATTCCAAAACGATATTGGAAACGCGCATCCCGACGGCGGTGAAAGCATTGCCGAGGTGTTTTATAGAATCAAAAATGCTATTGAGGAAATTCTTGCCGAAAATGACGGAAAAACTGTTCTTATAGGAACTCATGCAACAGTTATTCGCGTGATGAATTGCCTCTGGCATGGTGACGGACTTGAAAACCTTCAACAGTATGATTGGGTGACGAATGCAGCGGTTTGCCATATAGAATACGAGGACGGCAAATATAACGTTATTGAATACGGTCACGACGCACATCTCGAAGGAATAATCACCCACGTTGGAGTCAAAAAACAAGATTAAAACTCAAAAAATGTCGATTTTTCGTTGTGCAATATGCATAAATCAAACGAAGAGTCGATATTTTTTATATAAACTATTTACAAATAAATATAAATATGCTATAATATAATCAGAAAAGGGAAACCTTTTCGATTAAATAAAATTCGAAAGGAATGATACTATGAAGATTACTATTGTTGGCAGACAGATGAATGTTTGGGATTCAACCAAAGAGATGGCTGAAAAGAAGCTTACAAAGCTTGACAAGTATTTTGGTTCAGAGGCCTCCGCAACAGTAACATTCAGTTGTAAGCGTGAGCGTGATAGCGTTGAGATTACGATTCACGGAGCTAACACTATCTTTCGTGCTGAGGTTGAGGATACCAGCTTCCAAAATGCAATGGACCGCTGCGTAGAGATTATTGACCGCCAGATAAGAAAGAACAAAAAACGTCTTGAAAAGAGATTTAAAGAGGGCGAATTTATCTTTCCTGATTTTGACGAGGTTCTTGACGAAGATCCCGAATTCGTTGTAAGAACCAAAGAATTTGAGCTCTTTCCGATGTCAGTCGAGGAAGCAATCATGCAGATGAATCTGCTTGGTCATCAGTTCTTCGTTTTCTTTAATGATGCTACGGATAGCATCTCCGTTGTTTATGCAAGAAAGGACGGCTCTTACGGTCTTATCAATCCTATAGTATATAGATAAGATTGATTTTCATAAACCCAAATGAAAATAATTTTCCCACCGCGCAAGCGGTGGGATTTTTTGTTTGTTCAGTCCATAATTAAATTTTTAATAAGTGTTGCAATTTATGAAATTTAGTGCTAAAATTGAATTACTAAATAATACGGAGGAACAAAAAATGAGAAAGAATTTTGGACCTAAATCTTGGCTCTATCCCATGCCCGTGCTTATTGTTGGCACTTATGATGAAAAGGGAGAGCCGAATGCAATGAACGCCGCTTGGGGCGGAATATATGACACAAATCAAGTTATGGTTTGTCTTGCTCACGAGCATAAAACAACCGAAAATATAAAGAGAACAGGGGCGTTTACGTTGAGCTTTGCCACTGCCGAAACGGTAGCAGAATGTGACTACGTTGGCATAGTTTCTGCAAACGATGTGCCCGATAAATTTGAGCATGCGGGCTTCCACCACTTAAAGAGCAATTTTGTCAATGCGCCCATTATAGTGGAGCTTCCTATGACGGTTGAGTGTAACCTTATCAAATTCAACGAGGACGGCATCTGCATCGGTGAGATCGTTAATGTTTGCGCGTCCGAAAGTATATTGAATGAAAAGGGACAAATAGATGCTAAAAAGCTCGATCCCATCACATACGATAGCTCAACTCATACGTATTGGCACCTTGGCGATAAGGCGGGAAATGCATTCGCCGAGGGAAAAAAGATAAAATAAATCAGAATAAAAAATGCTCCCATACGGGAGCATTTTTTATTAAATAATATTAAATTCAATAAACTGATCTTCAAGATTTGCACACGAAATCTTAACTTTGGCTTTGCCTTTTTCTCCAACGGTTTTTACGTAAAATGCCGTCATACCGCCGCTAAGTGAGATCATATCGGGACCGATAAGCTCAATAGGTCCTTCAGCGCTTATTTTAAGCGGCTCGTTACAATAGGGAAGAAGATTCATGTTTTCGTCAAGCGCGCGAATACGAACGACTGCAACGTCGTATGAGGTATTTTCGTGCAAGACTGTAGAGGATGGCTCAATCTCAAGATGCATTTTGTTCATAGGTGTTTTTGTAACCGTTTTTACGATCTTTCCGTCCTTTATAGCATCAAAACGGTAAACCGTGCTTTTTCCTCCCCAGTCACCCACGTATTTTGTGTAGAGATCAACAATCTGATTTATATTCATTCTGTAAGCGACTAAGCATTTGAGTGCCATTTTTGCAAGCGTGGGTGTGATCTGCGTGTAGCCGTTAAGTCCGATATAATTGAGCGCCTTTGCCACGTATTGCGCTTGACCCTGTGGCATTCCTTCGTCTGCTTCAAGAAGATCACCGATATAATCGTCAATTAAAATCGGACTGTTTACCATATACGGAAAATGCTCGTTGCGAGGGAAATATTCCTTGATAAATCTATCATTTTTATACATTTTCACACTGTCGGCATTGGTAAACATCCAAACCTTACCTTTAACGGAGGCCGGATGCTCGCCAATATCCATTGAGGAGCTGACCTCAAGCGTATCAACTAAATCTCCCTGCGATGTATATACTGACGCGGCAAGCTTATGATTTCTGAACATATCGCACACACCGTGATAGCATATTCTGTCACCACTGCCGAAATCCTTGTGAGTGTTGTAATCTGCAAAGCACCAAGAAAAGCTGCCGCAGATATTCTTGTGGGAAGCCACGTCGTTAAGAACTCTCGCGTGACGGAGTGCGTGCTCTAAGCGATGCTCCTCACAGTCAAAGCTCTTAGTGGGGAACATGTGCCCATTGTTTTCCGTAATGAAATACGGCTTGTTCTTGTCGGAGGTAACCCTCTCCTTGCTTTCACACCCTGCCTTTTTGCCGTCGTGCAAAAAGTCGTTATAGGTATAAACGTCCTCAAGCAGCTCACTCTTTTTGAAGTTTCTAACGCCGCCCGTCGGTCTTGTTGGGTCAAGACGGTGTGCTACCTCATTGGTTTTTACGTAGAAATCGTGATCATCACGCGATTCGTTGATCCTTACGCCCCAAATTACTATTGATGGGTGATTTCTATATTGAAGCACCATTTCTTCAACGTTTTTGATCGCCTGTGCCTTCCAATCATCATTTCCTATGTGTTGCCAACCGGGAATCTCGGTAAACACAAGCAAGCCGAGCTTGTCGCACTCGTCGATAAAATACTGTGATTGGGGATAATGAGAGGTTCTAACTGCATTAACTCCAAGGGATTTAAGCACTTTTGCATCATTTCTCTGCATGGATTCGGGCATGGCATATCCAACGTAAGGATAGCTTTGATGACGGTTAAGACCGCGTATCTGCACGCGATTTCCGTTGAGGAAAAAGCCCTCGTTTGTGAACTCCACTTTTCTGAATCCGACCTTGACCTCGTGGATGTCAATAATTTTCTCATCTGCAATCAATTCCGTGCGTATAAGATAACGATGGGGGTGATTTATATCCCAAAGCTTTATGTTTTCAATAAATCCGTCAACGGAAAAATAATGATTGTCAATTTTTTGATCTTTAATCAATATTTCATTGACCTTATTATTTGATAAAAGTCTTGCGGTTTGTTTTATTCTTGCATCTTTAGGATATTCTCCACGAAGCGATACCCAGCTTTTTATCTTACCCGTGATTTCGGGAATAACAAAAATATCGTCAATATAGCATTTTTCTTTAATATCAAGATAAACGTCGCGATATATGCCGCCGTAGGTCATATAGTCGATAACATTGCCAAACGGAGGGATATTAAGCGTTTCTCTTGAGTCAAGCTTTACTACAAGAATATTATCTTTATTGAACTTTAATTTTGTTGTTAATTCTATGGTGAATGCCGTATATCCCGAATAATGATCTCCAATTTTTTCACCGTTAAGGAACACCTCTGCATAGTGTGCCGCACCTTCAAAAGTAATAAAAACACGCTTTTCATTCCATTCCGCAGGTGCAAAAATTACCTTTCTGTAAGCTGATACTATCTGATATTGATCTTCAGAAAAATAGTTGAACGGAGTTTCGCAAACTGTGTGGGGCAATCTTACTTCACGCGAATCGGTATCAATCGTGCCCGAGATGTATTCGTCTTTAAACTCTTTTGAAAAAAGCCAATCATTGTTTATAAAAATTCTTTCCATACTTACTCTCCAAAATGTGAAAGTCATAGTTTATATCCTCATTATATCACAAATAAATATATAGCGCAAGTAAGGAAATTAAAAAAATAGTAGGGAAGAGCTTCTTTGCCTATATTCCGTAGCTACCGCTTAACGGATCTTTAAAAAGGTTGATTCTTGGCGTGCAGAAGGTGAAGATAACAAATAATACGGCTATCTCCCAAAGGAGAGTGCAAGCCAATCTCGGATGTTTGCATAGTATGGTTTGTTTTTTGAATTTCTTGTATTCATAAATATGCGAGATGGCGGCGCTGATAAAGAAAATGGATATATTGATCCAATCGGGCGACGCCCCAACCGCTCCGTTATATGTGTAAAAGATAATGGGAATCAATAAAAGCCCTAAGATGATACCACGTAGCTTAATACACCAAAAATCCGCCCTTTCTTTTAAAATTATGCTTTCAAAATAGGCATAGATAAAGGAAGGCCAGAAAAATAGCTTCATATGCTCCCAAGTAGATTCATTGACACCCGAAAATGGTGCAATCCAAAGAGATTCACCCGACCATTCATAAAGAAAATGTAGGAGTGTTCCGACAAGAGCCGTTACTGAAAATCCCAATAATTCCCAAGCTCCGATTTGCTTTTTCATAATCCACCTCATAAATGTATTTAAAGTAATATATTACAAAATTAATCTCTATATACTAAGCAATTTGATAAAACCTGCATTGCTTGTCAATGTGCACTGATTTTGTTAGAGACAAGTGCGAAGGGGATTATTAAAAATCCCCAATAAAATATGATGAACTTTGTGCATTATTTAACAAATATTTTTATAAATATTGTTGATTTTTTGTCAATATTGTGATATAATCAAAATGTTATGGTGGTATGATTTATCAAAATACATAATTATACGTTTTTCACACGAAATTTGTGTGGCAGTAACGAGAGGGCATAAAATTTATGCCCTCTCGTTACTGAAAATTGAGATTTATATATACTAAGAAAGGAAATGTTACAAAATATGAAAAACAGCTCTCTTTTCACAAGAATTATTGCTACTTCGCTTTGTGCGGTGCTTCTTGTGGGTACATTATTGATGGGCATGGTTGGCGGATTCAATTATGAGTTCGACAGTGACTTCAATGTAACCCCCAATGTTACTCCTAACACAAATCCAAGTACAACAAAACCCACTACAACGCTTCCTGCAACAACAGTGAAGCCGAATACAACAACTAAACCAAGCTATTATCCCCCCAAGCCCGATGACAGCTTTTCGATGTCCACAGAGCTTGAAGAGGGTGCGCTCATGCTTGGTACACTTGCCAATGATCTTATAATCGGCACGGCGGACGGTGTTAATGCAATACTTCCCGCGGACGTAAAGATCGCAGAGGGGGCATCATCCGTTGCACTTTCCGTAAAGCCCGTTGAGACGGGAAGCGAGATCGAACTTGGCGCAGGCGAAACTGCACAGAGCTTGGACGTTCACATCGAAGGCGTTGCTCTTGATAACACAGTTCCTATGATCGTTAATCTCGGTGCAATTCTCGATGCAGGTTTTGCTGATACGGAGATTAAGTTCTACCACACCGAAAACGGAGTTGCAGTTCCTATGACAAGAGTGAATAGCTTGTCCGACTTTGCAATTCACAACCAGTATTACTACAACGCCGAAACAGGCGAGGTAAGTATATACGTTGCATCATTCTCAATCTTCTCCGCAGTTAAGACAAGTGCGGACGTTTGGAATGGTGAGGCAGTAGCGACAGGTTTTGCTTCTGGTAATGGAACACAGGCATCTCCTTACCTTATTAACACAGCTGCACAGCTTGTTTACTTTAGAAATCAAGTAGATGCAGGTGTTACATATGCAGGTAAATTTGTTAAGCTTAATAAAGACATTGACCTTGCAGGTCATCTTTTTGATCCCATCGGATATGGTTATACATATAACAACGACAGTAATACCGCATTTATGGGTACATTTGATGGCGGTAGCCACACCATATATGGTCTTTACCAAAATGGATGGGAACTTGGATATTCTTATAGCACAGCAGGTGGCGGTCTTTTCGCTTCTATAGAAAATGCAACAATCAAGAACCTGGTTATTGCTGGTGCAAATATCGTCATGGAATGTATAGATATGGGTATCGTAGTTGGCTATGCTCAGGGAAACTGCCACTTTGAAAATATCGTTGTTACAAACTCTCAAATTGCTAACTACAACCGTGCTACAGGTGCTGTTGTTGGTGAAGTTTGCTACGGTTCTTACGGAACAGATATAACAAAGGGTTATAGCCACACATTTAAGAATATTGTTGTTGACTCTAATGTTGTTGTTTCCTCTCTTTGGGGTTCGTTTGACACGCTTTGCGGCGGTGTTATCGGCGGCAAGTGGGGCGATGCAACAGTTAAGATGGAAAACGTGATTACTGCTGCAGAACTTGACGTATATAGTGACGTAACAGCTGCGTATCAGTGGTATGCTTATCGTCGTTGCGGTATGCTTATCGGTCATACTGAAATAGACAGCCCAAAGAAGGGATTAAATGTTGATGAAATTGAATTCCTTACTTGTGAAAACGTAAACGTTTATTATGGCAATTGGGTAAATTACAATTACTATCAATTTGCAAACCAAGATTCCGATACAGGTAGAAGATATCCTTGGGTAAGAGCTGAAGCAAGCCCTGTTGGTAATAATGCCGCATTCTCCAACCCTAGATATGGTGTTCCTACTCATACAATTGATGGTGAAAAAAATACTGTAAACAACGAAAACAAAGATACATATCAAACTGGTTATGCTGCTATTAAATTCGATCAGCTTTACGGCGGTGGACAGGGTGTTTACGGTAAAGCAGATCACGATGGCGTAACAACAACAGTTCTTACTGATACAAAGACAATCTATTTCCAGAATAACTGGAATTGGACAAATCTTAAGATTTACTATTGGTACGAAAATGGTGCTGATGAATGGACAACAGTTGTAAACGGCATTTCCTTGACAGGTATGTCTGATACAAAGGTTGGCGGCTATGACCTTTACAAGTTTGAAATCCCTGCTTATGTGGCTGGTTACCAGATTGAGGGTTATGATAGTACTACCAAAACAACTCATAAAACTGAAAAAGTTTTGGCTAAAAATATAATTGATGGTAACATTTATTGGTTTGTATATGCAAACGGCGGATATGCAATTGCCTCAAATAAATATGAAACCAACTTCAAAACTCACGATATTTATGTTGTTGGTTCAATGAATGGTTGGACAACTGAAAATATAGACAGTAAGTATCATTTGACATCTTCTGCGGATGGTAAGATTTGGTCGACTACAATGACTATTACATCTAATACTGATGTTAAGATGTATAACACTTTAATCGTTAGTGAGGGTAATAGCGGATGGATTAATGGTAAAGATGTTGACGGAAATGTAACACTTGTTCACGGAACATACTATTTGGAATATTCTGTTGCAGACAATAGCTTTACAGTTGGCAGAATAGTATATCTTAATGTTACTAACAACACCAACTGGCCTTCAAGTAATGCTCGTTTCGCTGCTTATGTGTGGATAGATGGTGTGGGAGAATATTGGTATAGTATGACAAAGGTTGCTACAGGTATTTATGAGGCTAGAATTCCTTATTCCCCTACAAAATATACTAATATTATTTTCTGTCGAATGAATGGTTCCCAGACAACTAATATTTGGGATAACAAGTGGAATCAAACAAACAATCTCACAATTCCTACAAACGGAAACAACTGTTATAAGATAAACAGTGGTGCGTGGGGTGATGGTAACTCCAGTATAGGTTCTTGGACTAAATATACTCCTTAATTAACTAAATAACCCCCACACAACACTGTGAGATAAACAAAAAGGGTATAAATGCGAAAAGGGAAGTTCGATTCGCGTTTATACCCTTATTTTAACTTTTGTAAATTATTAATCTAAATCTTTAGCATAATAAAAACACCCCAAGTCCTATTTTTTAGGTGCTTGAGGTGTTTTGTTGGATTTTACATAAATATCATCACTGCTACTGTTAGCATGATAAGGAACCCAAAATTCAAGGCAGTAAACAAGCCGAGATACTGAACGGTTCTACCTTTGATGTGCGAGGTATACTCGCGGAAGGTTATAAGACTTGCGAGCGATGAGATAAGCGTTCCAACGCCTCCGATATTAACTCCGAGGAGTAGCTCCTTGTAGTTGGTTGTGAATTCAGAGAGCAAGATCGCGGAGGGAACGTTGCTTATCACCTGGCAGGAGAATATGCTTGTGAGGAGCGTGTTTTTCTCAAGCAAGGATGAGAAGAACAAGTTTACAATCTCAATTCTTGAAATATTACCCGCCAACAGAAAAAAGCAAAAAAAGGTCAAGAGCAAGGGATAGTCTACCTTGGCAAGTGCATTTTTGTCAGTTGCTGCGATTGAAATAACAATTATAGGCAGACAAATGTAGTAGGGTATAACTCTAAATACCATCAATATTGTCAGCGCAAAGAGAAAGAGATAAAATACAGTTAATTTAGGGGCTATCTTATCCTCCTCTTCATTATTGAGCGTGAGTGATTCTTTGGGGATGAATAGGCAACCCAACGTAAACAAAACTATAGAAAGAACGAAGGGAAAAAGCATTATACCCATAAATTCCAACGTGGGAATATTGAATTTTGTGTATATATAAAGATTTTGAGGATTGCCAAATGGAGTAAGCATACCACCAAGATTAGCCGCAATATTCTGGATAATGAATATGGGAGCCATGTATTTTTCTTTTTTTGTTGAAGAAAGAGAAATATATCCGAGCGGCAAAAATGTCAGAAGAGCCATATCGTTAGCCAAAAACATAGAACCAATAAAGGTAATATACACAAGTGCTATGGCAAGTGTGCGAGTGTTACCCGTGAGAGAGACGATCTTTTTAGCCGTTATGGTGAAGAAGCGAATATTTTTAAGCGCACATATAACCGCGAGTGTGCAAAAAAGGCATGTGAGTGTCTTAAAATCAAAATATTCAATATATTGCGAGTCGGGAGTGACAATAAAGCAGGATGCGATAGCAAGTGTTGCCGCAATAACGAGCACTATATTTTTGGATGTAAACTCCAAAAATTTTGCTTTTAACTCCAAAATCGCGATATGTAAATTCGAGCGATGATGATGCTTGACGGTTGAAATTGAGTTCATAAATAACCACCTATAATGTATAAAAATTACATATTAAAATAACAAAACCAAAGAAAAAGTATATCACTAAATATATATTTTGTCAATAGAATTTTTGTGTAATTTATTTGCATAAATTGTATTTGTTTTTTTACAAGATAAATTCAAAAACATATTGAAAAATGTAAAGTTTTATGATATAATACAAAAAGATGTAAAAAATCACTGAATTTGTAAAAAATAATTAACTATATAAAATAGTGGAATGGAGAAAAAAATGTCTGAAATTAAAAGAATTGGCGTTATGACAGGCGGCGGAGACTGCTCCGGTCTTAATGCGGTTGTTAGAGCTGTAACGCTCACTGCAATCAATAAATACGGTTGTGAGGTTATTGGCTTCAAAAAAGGTTATGCAGGATTATACGCAAATGATTATATTGAGCTTACTGCTGAAAACACTGCTAACATCTTGAATCAGGGCGGAACAATCCTCAAAAACTCTAACAAGGATAACCTTTTCAACTATGCTTACCGTGACGAAAACGGCAATATTCAGCACAAGGACGTAAGTGATGTAGCTGTTCAGAATCTTAAGGACCTTAACATTGATGCGCTTGTTGTTATCGGTGGTGACGGAACTCTTACAAGTGCGCGTGACTTCGCAAGAAAGGGCGTTAGAGTAATCGGCGTTCCTAAAACAATTGATAATGACGTATCCTATGCAGATATTACTTTTGGCTTCACAACTGCTCTTGGAGTAATTTGTAATGCAGTTGACAGAGTAAGAACAACAGCATACTCACACGACAGAGTTCAGATTCTTGAGGTTATGGGTAGAAACTGCGGTTGGCTTGCGCTTGAGGGTGGACTTTCAGGCGGCGCAGATGTTATTCTTTTGCCCGAAATTCCTTATGATATCAATAAGATCGTTGAGGTTATCAAGAACCGCGATGCAAAAGGACTTTACGATACAGTAATCGTTGTTTCCGAAGGCGCAAAGCCCAAGGACGGCGACGTTGTTATTAAAAAGATCGTTGCGGACAGTGCTGATACAGTTCGTCTCGGTGGTGTTGGCGATCAGCTTGCTTCCCAGCTTGAAGAATTGCTTGGTGGCAAGGAGGTTCGTGCAACAAATATCGGTCATACACAGCGTGGCGGTGAAACCTGCCAGTACGATAGAAGCCTTTGCACAAAGCTCGGCTCACTCGCAGTGGATGCTCTTTTTGAGGGCAAGAGCGGCGAGATGGTTACAATTTATAACTCAGTTCCTCAGACCGTTTCTCTTGAAAAGGTTCTTGGAAGCGGCGCTACAGGTGAAACAAGTAAGGGCGGTAGCCACAACGTTGACCCCAACGGCTTCGTAGTAAAAACTGCTCGTAATATCGGTGTTTCCTTTGGCGACTAATTAATAGAAAATTTATTCAAAAAGAGCTTGACTGTGTTCAAGCTCTTTTTTTGAGGTGGGGGTTCGGTTTGGCATATATTATGACATAACTTTAGGGTTAATATTAAAAGACTCAGCCGATGCTAATATGCCAATTTGAATGTATAATTACTACAATGAAGTTATGAACACTCGATATGGTCTGAGTGACACGATTTGAACGTGCGACCTCTACCACCCCAAGGTAGCGCTCTACCATCTGAGCCACACCCAGTTTTAATTATTTCTCGCTTTAACGAGTATGCTTTAGAATTGCAGACAAATCGCCCTCTTTCTAAAACGCTAATACATTATATCACTATATTTAGGAAAAGTCAAGAGCTTTTTTCTAAAAAATCAATAAAAAATGTTTTTGTGTAATTTTTTTGAAAATAAAAGCGAATAAACGTTAACTAAATGTAAAATATCTATTGACTTGAATCGATTTTTAT
>JBGVNP010000018.1:0-1683 GCA_045125655.1 Eubacteriales bacterium
ACCGAATGGAAAAATTCATCAATGAAATAAAAAAATAGAGATGCAACGCATCTCTATTTTTTTATTTATTAAATGTTCTTTTGATAGCCTCAAAGCTTTCGTCACTTATATGATGCTCAACTTTGCAAGCATCATCACTCGCTATGTCATAAGGCACACCTATAGACACGAGCACCTCCGTAAGTATTTTATGCCTTTCGTATATCTTTTCTGCAATAGAATTACCAAGCTCGGTAAGTGTAATATATCCTGATGCATCAACAGTAACGTATTCGCTTTTTTTAAGAAGTCCGATCGCTCGACTCACGCTTGGCTTTGAGTATCCCATATATTCGCAAATGTCTATTGCTCTTACGTTTTTTCCCTGCTTAGTAAGATACAATATACTTTCAAGATACATTTCACCTGATTCGTATAAGCTCATATGACCTCCTTAAATATTTTTTATCTTATGCGCTATACTCTGCGCATCAAGTCCAAACGAAGAGTATATTGAAGAACCGTATTTATCCGCAAGAGTATCTTCAAGCGCAATAATGGCTGTTTTCTTATTCCTCATAATATCATATTTTGACAGGCGATCCATAACCATCATGCCAAATCCACCTGCTTTTATTTCCTGTTCAAGAGTGATGATCTTAGCCTCACCGGTGGGTAATACGTCAACGATATCATTTACAAGATCGGAATACGGCATCAATCGTTCCACCAAAACTATACCTGTATTAATACCGTCTAAAGCAAGCAGCTGTTTGGCTTTAATTGCCTCAGCAGTTATGGATCCGTGGGTAATGATAACCGCGTCTAAAGACTCGGGATCTGAGTAATTGGTTTTTAGAGATAAGTCACTTATTGCATCGGTGTAAAACTCTTCTGCTATCTCTCTGTTTTCTTCCCCTTTTGCATACCTTACCGCAGATGGTCTGTCAAGTGAATTCATCTCAAGCAGAGCAAGCTTTAAGCCTTCATAGGTAACAGGGGCATATAATGTCATATTGGGAACATGGGATAACATTGCAACATCATAAATGCCGTGATGGGTTGGACCATCGGAAGGATTAAGGCCTGCGCGGTCTATACAAATTCTGACGGGCAGATTTTGTAAAGCCATATCGTGAAGAATATTATCATATGAACGCTGTAAAAACGTTGAATATACCGCAAAATAAGGCTTTAAGCCTTCAGCAGCAAGTCCGCAAGCAAAGGTTAAAGCGTGCTCCTCGGCTATTCCAACGTCAAATATCTTATCAGGATGCTTCTCAGCGAATTCAACAAGACCCGTGCCGTGAAGCATTGCTGCAGTTATAGCCACCACTTTTTCATCATTATCGGCAATCTCAGTAATAATTTCTCCAAATTCAGCTGAGAAGCTTGACGCTTGAGATTCCGGTCCTTCCGGGGATATTCCGTGGTATTTTGCGGGATTATCTTCGGCAGGAGCATATCCCTTACCTTTAACAGTTTTGACGTGCACAATTGCACTCTGCCCACGATTTTTTGCAATTTTTAAGGCTTCCTCAACCTCTTTTTCATTATTACCGTCAATCGGCCCAACGTAAAAAAGTCCAAGATTCTCAAAATAATTTGAACCGTAGAAAATATCCTTAACTCTTGTCTTAAAGCCTTGCATGGCCTTAAATAGTCTTGGAGCCTTCGATACAAATCTCTTAATGTGGCCCTTAG
>JBGVNP010000019.1:0-3094 GCA_045125655.1 Eubacteriales bacterium
ACAACTCCCATCGGGAAGCTGGCGAGTACAAGCATCACTATCGATTGACGGTAAAAAGATAACTCGTTCATTTACAGCCGAAACTGCACGAAAGGCGGAAGCGTTGGCGTTACAATGGCAAGAGCTGACAAGAGAAGAAACTAAATCATCAGACCTTACTTTAAGAGAAGCATACAGCCGATATATTACAGCAAAAGAGAAAGTATTGTCTCCCGGCACCGTAAGGGAATATAAGCGTTCAGCCGAACGAGATTTACAAAGCATAATGGATTTAAAAATAAATCTGTTAACGCAAGAAAAAATCCAAACCGCTATCACTTTAGAATCCGTCGGCCGTTCACCGAAAACAGTTCGAAACATTCATGGCCTTCTTGTTGCTGTCCTGAAAATGTTCCGTCCTGAATTTGTGGTTTGTACCGCACTACCCCAAAAGAAACCAGTTAATCTATATATCCCCGATGATAAGGATATTACGAAACTGATTAACTATATAAAAGGTACCGACATGGAAATACCCGTCTTGCTCGCCGCCTTCGGCCCAATGCGTAGAGGGGAAATATGTGCCTTAACATCTGATGACATTAAAGGCAATATCGTTAATGTAAATAAAGCATTGGTTATGAATGACCGAAAAGAATGGGTAATTAAGCCGCCAAAGACATTTTCGAGCTATAGACAGATAGAATACCCTGATTTCGTTATTGAGCGTTTAAGCGGCATTTCGGGTAAAATTACAAATAAAACTCCAACAGCAATTACTCACAGATTCAACAGAATATTAAAAGAAGCCGACATCCCTCATTTTCGCTTTCACGATTTGCGTCACTACGCTGTATCTATACTCCATGCCATGAATATCCCCGATAAATATATTATGGCTCGCGGCGGCTGGCAAACAAACCACACCATGAACAATGTCTATAATCATGCTTTAAAAGACATTCAAAGCGAATTTAACAATAAAATATCCGAGCATTTTACCGAAATGTATAACACACCCAAACAATAGCTTATTTCGTGTGACATTTCGTGTGAACTTTCTTGCGTTTTATGTGAATTTTTTATGTTTTTAACAACAATTTAACACCATAAAAAGCAATCGCAATAATTCGATTACTATTGATAAATAAAGAAAAAGCCGCATTTCTGCGACTTTCCTCAATGGTCGAGGTGACAGGACTTGAACCTGCGGCAAAATTGTCATAACCATGATTAAATCAATACTTCTTGATACTTGTGTGACTTTTCGTGTGAACCAAACCAACAAGAAAACCGCCCTACCTCAATCGGTAGAGCGGTCACTTTTTTATTTAATCAGAATTTTTCTTTATCGGTCGGGTTATTGAGGATGCCGAAGCCAACAAGAATAGAGCCGACGGCGGTAATTATATTCTGCCACCCATCAGAGGTAATCCCCAATTTGTCAAACAGTCCGAACGCATTCATGATAACTCCAACCGCGCCGAGGACTGATACCCATACAGCCCATGATTTTAAACGAGTCTTAATATTCATAAATTAACCTCCTAAAAGTTTGTTCCAAGTGTTTTTGCCGACAATGCCGTCAACTGTCAAGCCTTTTGCTTTTTGATAGTTGCGGACTGCTTCGTTGGTAGCCGAGCCAAAGTCACCGTCAGCGCCATGCCTTCCGCAATCGTAGCCGTAGCCGATAAGCAGGGTTTGAAGCGCCTTTACATTATCGCCCTTGCTGCCTTTTTCTAATTGGTTAAGTTCAATCATAACCGTTTTTGCCTCGCTTTCCTTGTCATAATCAACGGTACAGTAGCCCGCAATGTTGGAATTTGTGCGAGAATATGATTTCGCCGCTACCATTCCGCCGTTTGCGCTGTATCCCGTTTTTGTCGTGTTCCCCTCTACGGTATAAACCGTTGACGAGGTAACCTTTGTGATAATTCCGATATGCTTTCCGCTGCCCGAATCGTCTCGATTACCGAAAATGATAAGGTCGCCGGGCTTCGGCGTGTCGTCGCCCCGTCTTATCCACTTGCCTTTTTGGGTATAATGCTTTCTTACCGACGGAACCCACGCCGTTTTGCCCCCGCCGTAAAAGAGAGGCGACGCGCCCGCGTGCTTAAAGACCCACCAAACGAATTGACAGCACCAAGCCGTCCCGTTTACGCCATATTCCTTGCCGTATTTTTGCTTGTTGGAATTTTTCGGCGACTCGGTAACGCCGATTTCAGCTTTCGCGATTTTAATAATATCATTTGCTGTTGTCATAAATCACTCCTCCTTATTGATAAACTGCTTAAACACCTGATGCATACCAGTAGATGCAAGGCCTGATGTTAGCCCTCCTAAAAGGATTTTAGGTGTTAGTATAAAACCATTCAGCCACATATTAAGCACTACACCAAGTACCGCCATGATAAGCGGAATAAACTGATTGATTTTATCGGTAGGAACAAGATTCTTGAGAACATATCCGATACAAAGACATATCCCCATAACCACCAATACGATGTAATCATTTAAAAATTCCATAACATTTCCTCCTTTTAAGAAATGATTTCCCACTTTTTGACCTCTATATAGATTTTATCTATAAACGAGTTACCTTTAAGTGCCTTGTACGCCTCGTAGAGAAAAACAAAGTTCTCATACTCATACTGACGTATATTCCTTTTCTCCTTATTATGATAATAAATGCGGAGCATCTCGCTACGAAGCTGACACTTTGTGCCGTTTGAGATTTTGCTGATGCTGATTATAACTGGAGTAATTACCCCGACAAGCACTGCAATCTCCCCCACAAGTGTCGCAATGGCCGCTATATTTGACATCGGTTATCCCTGCCTTTCTTCCGCTTTAATTTTCTCCACAAAGTCGTTGTAAGCGATAAACTCGTCGGGCTTTGTGTCTCGTTGGCGTAGGATAGCCAGCTCGTCGTCTACCGAATATTTAAGCCTTATGCGGTCTACTACGCGTTGCTCATAGGGAATTTTAAGCAGCTCGTTTTTCATTTCGGCAATTTCTTCTTCGGTCAGCGGCGTTTTAACGCCGTTAATGCATTTATACTCCGTCATAACATCTCACCCCGTAAACTTCAATTTTGTTGCCGGCGGAAAATACG
>JBGVNP010000020.1:0-4793 GCA_045125655.1 Eubacteriales bacterium
GTTGTTAGCACCTGCGTTGTTTCAGCGTGTCATCCTGAGCGGAGCGAAGTTTTGCGAGGGAGCTTTAGCGAGCCGAGTAAAACCTGCACTTGTGCAGGGATCTATAATGGAGTTAGCACTACCTTTTTAAAGTAAAAGTTACTTTTTATAATTGATAAATAATACTTCGCCTTAAAGGGTTACATCAAATTATTTAGTAGATCCCTCTGCAAGCAGAGGTTTTAGTCGCTACATTTCATTTCGCTCCCAAAACTTCGCTCCGCTCAGGATGACGAACAGACGTAACATTTCGCTATTAAGACTCCCCGACAAATCAAAATTTGAATATCATTTATCTTTGTTTTGAAGAAAAAAATCAATATCACAAAAAAAATTAAAAAATTTAAAAAAAAGTATTGACATTTTTTAAAAAAAGTGTATAATGTCATTGTTGCGTTAATAAACGCGGCATGCGAGAGTGGCGGAACAGGCAGACGCGCACGTTTGAGGGGCGTGTGGGAGACCGTACGGGTTCGATTCCCGTCTCTCGCACCAAACATAAGAGACCGAGTCAAAAGACTCGGTCTTTTATGTTTTTTGCCAAGTTACATATCGAACCCTTTAAGTGTTTGCTTGCAAACACTCTGTTTGCGTGCTCAAACAATATACAACTGCAAACGCTCGCGCAAACAGTGGTTCCTGATTCCCGTCTCTCGCACCAAAACAAAAAAGAGGGGATTTATCCTCTCTTTTTTGTTTTCGTATGGGATGAGGAATTTAATCCGTCACTCGAACACTTGTGTTCGAGGATCGGGTGCGCAAATTCGACGAAAGGACGTTCCGTGCTTGCACGAGAACTCCTCGGCGAATTTAGTTCGCGCAAGCGAACCTTACCGTCTATCACACCTAAGATTAGACTTGCAGGGATAGTATTTATCCTTGCAAGCCTTTTTTGTTTTTAGTCGCAAAATATAAATCGTTCAATTTATCCCCATTTCGTTCACTTTATGGTGTATCGTTCAATTATTGGTTTAAACAAATTCTTGATTTGCTCCAAATTTTATGCTATAATAAATTCATCGATAAATAAGAATTTATTAAATAATCTAATAGACACTATTGTCTACCTATACTACGGCATTTCTCGCTTTGTGTCGTGGTATTTTTATAGATATTCCGATATAATTACCGATGAAAGGAGGTATACACAAATGAACCAAAGGAAAATTGGAGAATTTCTAAAACAACTACGAAAAGAAAAAGGGTTAACCCAAGAACAATTGGCAGAGCATTTCTATGTTTCATCTCGATCTGTATCTCGATGGGAAACAGGTAGCAATATGCCTGATGTAGATATGCTCATCGAACTTGCGGATTTCTATAATGTGGATATTCGTGAAATTATTAATGGAGAAAGGAAAAGCGAGAGTATGGATAACGAAACCAAGGATACATTGAAAAAAGTAGCAGAATATGCTACCGAAGAAAGCAACAAAAGAAAAGAAAGATTACGCACTATGTTGGCAGGATCTACTTGTCTCATGTTAATTAGTTATTTGCTTTTTGGAAGCGAACACAAAGGACGACTCAACGGCATTATTCCAGAAGCAATTTGTGGTGATATTATGTCTTTTGTTTGTGGTCTTGCCGTTGCTTCATTGGTATTGTATGCCTTGCATTGCTTGGGTGCTTTTGATAAAATCGGTCAGTGGAAAAAGAATCGCAAGAGTAGAAAACATTAATCATTTTGCAATCAAATTCCAATTTATCGAATTAATATAGGTGCAAACCTTATAGAAAAATTCACTCATAACGCTAAAATTTGCAGCTACTCCAAAAGGTATCAAAATTTTAGATTACTCACAAAACAAAAAGAGAGGATTTATCCTCTCTTTTTGTTTTGTTTATAGCAAAAACCATCTGTAAAAAGTTTTTATATTTTTTTCAACATAGTATTGCATTTTATCTTACATTGTGATATAATTTTTATGAACATAACAGTTTGTTTAAAATTTATTACATTTTTGTCAATAATCATCAATAATTGTTCAATTTTTAAAATATTCAATTTTTTCAAGTTTTTTTAAGCATTATACTCTATAATTGGTATAATTATTCGTAAAATTCGAATTATTTCCCCTTTTATATACATTTTATATTCTTTTAAGGAGAAAATTTATGCTCGATACTAAAATTCTTGTCATTGATGACGATAACGCAATATGCGAGATGTTAAAAAACTATTTTGAAAAAGAGGGCTATGAGGTCAAGACCGTAAATGACGGAATTGCAGGTGTTGACAGCTTCAAATTATATAACCCCGACATCGTTCTTCTCGACATCGTTCTTCCCAAGAAGGACGGTTGGCAGGTGTGCCGTGAGATACGCGAGGTTTCAAATCAGCCCGTTATAATGATCAGTGCAAAGAGCGATACCTTTGACAAGGTTCTCGGTCTTGAGCTTGGTGCGGACGATTACGTTGTTAAGCCCTTTGATATCAAGGAGCTTTCTGCGCGAGTTAAAGCCGTACTTCGCCGCTCACGCTCAAATGCCATCTCAAAGAATGACAACGAGATAATTAAATTTGATAATATCGAGATCAGCTTGCAGAAATACGAGCTTAAGCTCGCGGGCAAGCCGATAGACGTTCCTCCAAAGGAATTGGAGCTTCTCTACTTCCTTGCCTACAATCGCAACCGTGTTTTCACACGCGACCAGCTTCTTGATAAGGTTTGGGGCTTTGACTACCTCGGTGACTCAAGAACGGTTGACGTTCACGTTAAGCGTCTTCGCGAAAAGCTTGAGGGGGTTAGTGACAAATGGGTGCTCAAAACCGTTTGGGGCGTTGGATATAAATTCGAGATACTTGAATAAATACATAGAAAATGGCAATCAATTAGTTGGTTGCCTTTTTTATAAGTATGTAAAAAATACTCTTGAAAAAATCAACAATATATGGTAATATATAGAATGGATTAATTTGTGACGATTGGAGTAAAACAATGATTATTGAGCTTGAAGAATATAAATATAAGCTGATTGGAATGAGAAAGGAGATCGCCGAGCTTCACGATGCCCTTCGTATTGACGAGCTTACAAAGCAGGTGAACGAAATGGAGGAAAAGACGCTTGATCCCGATTTTTGGTCCGACCAGACCAACTCATCCAAGATTTTGCAATCCATAAAGCAGGGTAAGAAAAAGCTCGACGAGTTTAACGGTCTTGCTCAACGCCTTGAGGATGCTATCGCGCTCGCGGATATGGCTATTGAGGAAAACGAGGAGGGCTATGCTGAGGAGGTAAAGGCAGAGCTTGAATTTGTTGAAAAGGAAGAAGAAAGAATGAGAATAGAAATTCTTCTTTCAGGTCAGTATGACCGCAACAATGCAATCGTATCCTTCCACCCCGGCGCAGGTGGCACTGAGGCGCAAGACTGGGCGCAGATGCTTTACAGAATGATCACGCGTTGGGCAGAGCAACACGATTATACAGTTAAGCTCCTCGACTGGCTTGACGGAGATGCCGCGGGCATCAAGAGTGCTACCGTTATGGTTGAGGGCGAAAATGCTTACGGATACCTTAAGAGTGAGAACGGCGTTCACCGTCTCGTTCGAGTATCCCCCTTTGACGCGAACGGCAGACGTCAGACGTCCTTCGCATCAATCGAGGTAATGCCCGAATTTGAGGACGACAACACCATCGAGCTTCGCATGGAGGATCTCGAAATTACAGCGCACCGTTCGAGTGGCGCGGGCGGTCAGCACATCAACAAAACTGACTCCGCTATCCGAATTTTGCATAAGCCCACGGGCATCGTAGTAGGTTGTCAGACGGAAAGAAGCCAGCTTCAAAACAAGGAAACTGCTATGAAAATGCTCAAATCCAAGCTCCTTGAGATCAAGATCAGAGAAAATCTTGAGCGCGTTGAGGATATTCAAGGCAACAAGGCAAATATCGAGTGGGGATCACAGATCCGCTCCTACGTATTTATGCCCTACACTCTTGCAAAGGACACAAGAACCGGTCACGAAAACGGCAACATTCAGGCGGTTATGGACGGCGACATCGACGGCTTTATCAACGCCTACCTTAAGTTCATCACGAAATAAATTGCAAGTCAAAAAGCTTCCGATCACATCGGAAGCTTTTTTTGTATTTCAAATATCCATTCGGGCAACGTTGCGCCTTGATAATATTCACTTATCGCAAGAAGCAAAAAATATAACGTAATGCATAAAACTATCGCAATTCTTTCGCATAGCTTTTCCCTACTCTTTATCCTTTTTATCTTATATCTCATATTCCACCGCCTTCAATCAAGTATATTCTAAGAAATACAAAAAATGAAAGAGAAATTGTGATTTAGCGGTGAGTATAAAAAGTTAGTTTAAGAAAAGAGGATGCCACTTTTTGGGAAAAGTGGCGCAAAAACCTTTTATAGAGCTTCGCGCAATAGCCGTATAATTTGTGCTAATTTAGCAAGACTTCGCGCAAATCGTTCCGCGCGAGATTCTATCGCGCCCTTGTGTCATTCTGGAGGGAGCATAAGCGATCGATAGAATCTCTGTACGGACACAAGGGCAGCTCCAGAATGACAACGCGCGGAACATAACGTTTTTCTCGCCATTTTAACAGGCGTCACGAGAACTCCCCAAACTGCGCCTGCTTGTTTTGGGGAACCCCTGCCTCGAAAAACTGTAATTTGCTACTTTAACTAACTGTTTTGTTGTTAGCACAAACTTTAAAATTATGCGCAAAGTAAGTAAATTTTAGAAAATTACTCCGCAGGAGTGATTTTCGTAGTTTTGAAAGTA
>JBGVNP010000021.1:0-1965 GCA_045125655.1 Eubacteriales bacterium
CGACGAGCTGTTTGGTTATAAATATACCGATTTTGCACCAAGTGCCGAGGAATTTCAAAAGGAAGCGGAGAAGAGAATCCGTGAGCTTCATATGTACGATGTGCTTCGTGCCGACCGTTGCAATTCGGTAAACTCTCTTGAAGCAAGTGTGCCGTTCGGTGATTTGGATTTTGTCAAGTACGTCATGAGCATCGATCCCGAGCTAAAGCTGAACAAGTACGGAAAAGGAAAATATCTCTTGCGCCACGCCTTTGAGAACGGTGATTATCTTCCCGATTCGATTCTGTGGCGAGAGAAGGCAGCATTCTCGGATGCGGTAGGACACTCAATGGTTGACTACTTAAAGGAATATGCCGAGAGTAAGTATACTGATTCGGAATTTGAGGAAGGGTGCAAAAAGTACACACACGCAACACCCTTTACCAAGGAATCGCTTTTGTATCGTGAGATATTTGAAAAGTATTATCCCGAACAATCTGAAATGATCGTCGCTTTCTGGATGCCCAACAAGGCGTGGAAGGGCTGCGACGTAAAGGATCCCTCTGCCCGAGTGCTCTCCAACTACGGAGCCAGCGGTGTATAACGAAAAATCAGAGCTGCGTTTTTTGAGAACGCGGCTCGTTTTTTTTATTAAATTATATTGACAAATAAGAAAAAAAGGTGTATAATAATTCCGTGAGGGCAATGGCGTCTTCCGATCATCATCGGGCGTAGATTTACGGTCGGTTTTATCGGGGCGAGTTGTCCGTATTTTTATTTAACTGCAAAACTAAATAAATGCAAAGGCAAAGGCGTCTTAATGTTTCACCGCATTGAGTGCTTTTGCTTTTTTTGTTGGTGTTATGAATTCATTTTTATTTGCATTCAGGGTGATTGGCCCTATTATTTTGATCGTAGGATTTGGCTATTTGTTAAAAAGAATTGGACTTATACATCAAGAATTGATAAAGCTGACAAACCGGCTGATTTTTCAATTGCTGTTGCCGATTATGCTTTTTACCAATGTTTGTGGCATAGATGATACCACGCAAGTTGGTTGGATATATATATTATATTCCGCCGCGATCATTCTTCTGATATTTTGTATAGCCCTTCCTTTATCGTATTTCTTAACTTCTAAAAAAGAATGTCGTGCTCCTTTAATTCAGAGTGCATACCGTTCTAACTATGCCCTAATCGGTATTTATTTGGCTGTTTCGCTTTGCGGTGCTGAGGCGGGTGGCACTGCAACCATTTTGTCATTAATCTCCATACCGTTATTTAATATTTTAGCTGTCATTACTTTTTCTGTTTTTGAGTCATCAAAAAAGAAGGTAAACATTGGGAAAATACTAATTGAGATTGCAAAAAATCCGTTGATTATTGGTATTATTCTTGGAGTAGTAGTTATATTGATAAAGAATTTACTTTTAGGTGCGGGATTAGAAGCATTTGCTTATGATAATTTTGTTTTCCAAGTATGTTATGAAGCGTTGCAGGATTTGGCTAAAATAGCAACCCCTCTGGCGCTTTTGATGTTAGGGGCACAATTTGAATTTACATCCACAAAAAAGTGGCGCAAAGAGATTATTGCCGGAGTTTTGCTAAGAACCGTGATCGCCCCAATCATCGGAATTGGTTTTGCAGTTTTGTTTTTTGATTTTGAACCCAAAGAATATGCGTCAATGGTCGGTTTGTTTTGCACACCTGTTGCGGTTTCCATAGTGCCTATGGCACAGGAGATGGGAAGCGATGCAGAATTCAGTGGACAGTTAGTTGTTTTTACGACTATATTTAGTACAATATCAATTTTCGCTTTTTCTGTTTTGCTGAAAGCTGTAGGGGCGCTGTAAAACGTAATAATTTCATACATAGTAATCAATACATGGAGGTATATACACATGGAAAAGAGAGAACAACTTTACGAGGGAAAAGCCAAAAAGGTCTTTGCCACGGACAATCCCGAAATGCTCATCGTATCCTACA
>JBGVNP010000022.1:0-34589 GCA_045125655.1 Eubacteriales bacterium
TCGATATCTACAAACAATTTCTCGCCCTCGTTTTTTTCTTCTTTAGTCTCATCCTTGGGTTCTTCTTGAGCTTCTTCCTTCTTCTCCTCTTTCTTTCCGTAGATAAGCTCATCAAGTGAAAGACCGTATATTTTTGCAAGCGCGATAAGATTATCGGTGTCGGGGCTCGCCTCGCTTCTTTCCCATTTTGATACTGCCTGACGCGACACGCCAAGCTTTTCAGCAAGCTCCTCCTGTGAGAGATTATTTTTCTTTCTTAATTCATATAATCTATTGGCTGTTTCAAGTGTCATTTCAAATTTTCCTTTCGTTGGGTTTATGGTGACATCCTAACACAAAATCAAAAAATTGACAATACATTTTAGTTTTCAAATGCAAAAAACCACGCAACTTTCGGTTGCAAATACAATTATACCGCCATTTCAGCAGAATTTCAATAGGTATATACAAAAAAAATAAAGAGTGCCGAGGCACCCTTTATTTTTTTGTTAAGTTGTAATTAGATTCTTTCCTTAACCTTAGACGCCTTACCCACTCTATCACGAAGGTAGTAGAGCTTAGCACGTCTTACTTTACCGTGTCTGATAATGTCAACCTTCTCAACGTTGGGAGAGTGGATGGGGAATGTCTTTTCAACACCTACACCATATGCTACTCTTCTTACGGTAAATGTTTCGGAGATACCGCCGCCGTGTTTAGCGATAACTGTACCCTCGAAAAGCTGAACTCTCTCACGTGTTCCCTCTTTAATCTTGTTGTGAACACGGATTGTATCACCGACGTTAACCTCGGGGAGTTCCTTCTTAAGCTGCTCGTTTGTAAAAGCCTTGATCAAATCCATCTTTTTGGCCCTCCTTAATAATTGGAATATTCATGCAGAGCGTCGCAGCGGACTATTCCTTAATAAATCTATGTGACATACACATACATCGTGTATTATAGCACATCTTTTTGCAAAATGCAATAGCTTTTTTTAATTTTTTCGTATTTTTTTCAATATTTTTCCGAGCGCAGAAATTATTGATTTTGCGTTCACAGCACAAAGCAAAACCACAAGAATCATCTGCAAGAAAACGTTATACGAGACGTTCAAAACCATAAGCACCGCTTGCATTACCACTATGACCGTATTGATTGCAAGTATCCCAAAGTTGAGGTCGAACGCCATAAAAGTTTTAGAGTTTATCGCGCGCAAAGCAAATACTGCAAAATAGCTTATCGCAGTTGCTATGCCTGCTCCCTGCGCTCCCATTGAGGGTATCATAAGGAAATTGAGAACGATATTGAGTATTGCACCGAATGCCGCCGTAACAAGTGACATCGTAGTCTTCTTTTTTACTGTGTAGATCGTGCCGATAAAGGTAACGAGAGAAGAAAATACCGTTGCCACAAGAAGCACGGGCATAAAGCTCCACGCTTTGAAATACGATTCATTAAGCAAAATTCTTGTAGCCAAGGGTGTAAATGGAATCAACAATGAGCAACCAAGAAAAAGAACGGATTGGTATCTTAAGAACACCTCGGAAAAGAAGCTCCTTACCTCCTCTTTGTCCTTTGATTCGGAGATGGCGGAAAGCTGCCACGCTTCATTGAAAACCCCTGCAACGAGTGCGATTATTGTGGGGATTTTATACGCCGCAGAATAAAGTCCGTTCTCGGCACTTCCGCAAATATATGTCACAACAAATCTATCGGAAACATTGGTCACCCACCATATTATAGTTGTGGGCATCATGGGCAAGCTATATTTTAGCATTTCGCTTATCTTCGACCTTGATACCGCCTTGATAGAAAAGTCTTTATAAAGCTTAGCATACAGGATCAAAAATACCGTTCCAACTGCATCTGCAACTGCGACGGAAAGCACGTAGCCCGTTACTCCGAGCTTCATCGGAATAAGGAACAAAAGATTGAAGGCAATGGTTAAAGCGGTGCCTAAAATTCCTTGGAAGGCATAAAGCTTTGTGTGCCCCTTTGCGCGAATATATTCCTTTGCGAGCGTATGAAAATTCGAGCTGATAACGTAAAAGGTCAAAAGCCACGCATATCCGTCAAAATACGAAACCAGAGAAATCAAAGGCGAGATCAAAAGAAAGACTGCGCTTGAAACAAGAAGCACGCTTACTCCCGATGAAAATACGGTCTTATTATTCTCTTCCGAGTCCGCAGCAAAGCGAAAAACACCGTGCGTAATACCTATGCAGCAAAACGGAATAAGCAGATTTGCCGCATTCGTGATAAGATCCGCCGTGCCGTACTCCTCAGTTGAGAGTATAGCCGTATAAAGAGGCATCAAAAAATAGACAAGCAGCTTTGACGAGAACGTGCCTATTGACAAAATGAGTGTGTTTGATAACAGCTTTTTATACTTGTCCATCTCTATTTCCTCCATAAAAATCTAACTTTATTATTATAGCATAAATACACCGCGTAGTCAACGAGATTAAAGGAATAATTTTGCAAAATTTGTATTTTTTCAAGATGATTGCAAAATCGGATTTTATGTGATATAATGAGATAAAAGAAGGTGATTTTATGACAAGGCATGAGCTTGCGTCCTATATTGAGGATTTTTATAATATTAAATACGACTGCCCTTTTGAAGACGATCTCGAAACTTGGATATTTCGTCATCCTGATAACAAAAAGTGGTTTGCGCTTGTTATGACGATAAAAAAGAGCAAACTTGGGCAAAGTGCCGATGAGCTTATTGACGTTGTCAATCTCAAATGCGCGCCCGAGATCATGGACGATATGTGGAGCGAAACGGGAGTGTTTCCTGCCTACCACATGAGCAAAAAGCATTGGCTTACTCTCGCGCTCGACGGCTCGTGTGCTGATGAAACACTAAAATTCGTCCTCAAGGTAAGCTATGATCTGACAAAGAAAAAGCTAAGAAAAAAGAACTGACTGCAGTCAGTTCTTTTTTATTGCAATTATTATTTAAAATGCTTTTTCATAAACGCCATGCGTCCCTCGATCACCGCTTTTGATGTGGGAGCATCCATGATAGTGTCAAAGCCGTGCATAGTTCCCTTTGTATCGACGACCTCGACCTCAACTCCTGCATTTTTCATAGCGTTTGCATAATTCAATGCCTCGTCGCGAAGGCAATCAAACTCCGCCACTTCCACGTATGCGGGCGGAAGATTGCCAAAATCCTTTGCAAGCATTGGTGAAGCGTAAGATATATCATCCCTCTCCCTATCTGGCACGTATGCGGGCCACATCATTTTGGAAAGATCACTGTTCCATACGGGAGTATCGGTAAATCTTCTGTTGGAATCGGTATCCATTGTCATATCGGTTGCAGGGTACACAAGAAGCTGGAATGCGGGTGCATCCGTTCCTCTGTCACGCGACATAAGGCACACTGCAGCACTCAAGGCACCGCCTGCACTCTCTCCGCCAACTCCTATCTTATCAAAGCCGTATTTTTCGGCATTTTCAAAGGCAAATCGAAGTCCTGCATAGCAATCCTCTACGGGCGTAGGGTGAGGGTGCTTGGGTGCTAAACGGTAATTGATGAAAACCGCCTTGCACTGCATATCAAGACAGTATTTTTTACAAAGATTATAATTGTACTCACCTGCACCGAATATAAATCCGCCACCGTGAATATACACAAGGCAAGGAGCTTTTCCCTCAATAGAATAGGGCTCGTAAACAAAAAGTTCAAATTCGCCACCGTCGTAGCTTTTCACCATTTCGCGAGTAACCTTAATATCCTTATCCTTAAAAAGACTTTTCGGTGCTTTAAAAAGTGAGCCAATCCAACCTGCGAGCTTTATGTTTCTTATGGGGTTATAAAATTCAGAATGAGGACGAAACTCCTCTTTTATGGGGTATCTTACCTTGGGTCTTTTAAAGCTCAATAAGCTCATATTCTCTTGAACCAAAGCCGAGCTCGGCAGCTGCTTCAATAGTGTGAACGCCGTTTCGGCTCTCTATCCTTTCTATGAGATGGGGCTTGCCCATATCGGAGCAAGCGTAAACGAGGTCGATACACGCTTGATCTATCGCTATCGGGTCACTTGATGCGAGAATACCGATATCTGCAATACAGGGATCTTCCGCCACCGCACAGCAGTCGCAGTCAACGCTCATATTTTTCATAACGTTGATATAAAGAATCTCTCCGTTGAAATAATCAACCACACTCTTTGCGGCATCAGCCATTGATTCGAGGAATAAATCGTGGTCCGCCGTCCATATCTTTTTGGGTTCACCCGCACCGTGAATATATGCCTTACCAAACGACGATGCAACACCGATGGAGAGCTGCTTGATAGCTCCACCGTAACCACCCATCGGGTGTCCTTTAAAGTGGGAAAGGACGAGCATTGAGTCGTATTTTTCAGTTCCCTTACCTATATAGTTCTTCTTAATAATTTTACCGTCGGGAATGTCAAGAACGATATCCTCTCCCTCTCCGTCAAGTATCTCCACAGGGAATTTTTTGCTCCAGCCGTGATATTCAATAAGCTTTTTATGCTTTTCAGTGGTGTTTCGCTCACCTGCGTATGCGGTATTACACTCAACAACCGTACCGCCAACATGTGTGATAATATCTTCCCAAAATTCGGGTTTTAAAAAGTTTTGATTACCCTTTTCTCCCGAATGTACCTTGACAGCAACTCTGCCGCCAAGCTCCTTATCAAGCTTTTTATAAAGCTCAAGTACCTTCTGAGGTGTAATTTCTCTTGAAAAATAAACCTTTGATCCCATAACTGCTTCTTTATTTAACCATTCCGTAACCGCCCGCGTATTTACTGACCTCACTGACCGATACAAAGACCTTGTTATCACAGCAGGCGCGTATCTCGCGAAGGGCTTTGGGTGTTTCCTTTCTTGGTAAAACTATGAATATCATATTCATTTTGTCGATAGAACCGCGTCCTTCAAAAACAGTATATCCGCGTCCCTTTTCCTTGAGGTATCTGGTGATCTTTTTAGTACTGTCATCATTCGCAATAAGCTCAAGGTTTGATGTTCCTATTGCTATCTTGTTTTCAATATTAGAACCGATGAAAAGTCCCAAAGCATAACCGGAGCAGTAAAAAAACAGAAGCAAAAGATTATTGCCAAGAGTTGTGACGATGGTAGAGATTACAAGACCCCAAATCATACACTCGGTAAAACCGAGCAGCGCCGCTTTAAATCTTTGCCCCTTGACCATCATACAAGTCTTTAGGGATTGAATACTTATTTCAATAACCTTAGCGGCGCACACGATAAGACACGCGAGTATTGGATAATTATTTAAAATTGCTCCCATTTATATCTTCTCCTTATTTTACTATTCCGTATTCCCAAGTAATAATACCGCCAAACTCCTTGACGTTGGTGTAGCCAAGGTCGGCAAGAGCTTGTGCCGCGATTTTGCTTCTTCTACCGCTTCGGCAATAAACAAGTATCAGCTGATTCTTGTCAGGCAGCTCCTTTTCAGCGCGCTCCGATATTTCATATTCTGGAATGAGGATTGCTCCTGCTATATGTCCCTCATCAAACTCGGATTGTGTACGCGCATCAACTATAATATAATTCTGCTCGGTATCCATAAGTCGCTTGGCTTCCTCTTGAGAAATCTGCTCATATGCAGTGGATTGATTAGTCGTCCCCGAACCGTTGTTACAGGACGACAAGCACAAGAAAGCCGATGCCGAAAGCATCACAGAAATAATTCTTTTTATCAAATCAATTTTCATAGTAAGTCACCTCCAATTTATATATAAACTATTATACCATACTTTTCTCCCCTCTTCAAGAAAAATTTATAAAATATGTATCATTTGCTAAAAAATTGCCAAAAAAGTGGTAATTAATATCGTTTAATATAAATATTAGACAAAAAATCAAAAATTTTGCAAAAGGTCTTTTATTTGACAAAAAAGTGTGCTATAATTAAAATGTATAAATTTGTATTAACGGAGGTTTGTATGAGAATTCATATTAAATTACTCACATTGTTGCTTGCTCTTATGATGCTCCTTCAGGCATCGGCTGTAACAATATTTGCATTCGAGCCGATTTACGTTGACACAAGCATTCATTATGCTTTCACGGGTTATGATGAAACAAGCGATGTCAAATACGTTAAAGATGGCAAATATATCGCCAACTGGGGCGCACGCGAGGAGGACTGCACATTCCTCTCACCTAATGCCGTAAGCTTTTATAAGGGCGATGACGTTTATGAGGTAGTATCCAAGCTTTCAGGCGGTTCTACCGAATCAGCTGCAGCCAACAGCGCGCTTTACAAAGAGCTTCAAAGCATTATGAAGTCAGCACAAACTTATGAAACAAGCTACAACGCTACAAGAGATTTGTTTAAATATACCGACTGTCAAAACAGCAACTATTCATCAAAGGGTGCTATTTCATCCTTCTATTCCGGCAAGGGTATAGGTCCTTCTTGGGATGGTGGTGGAACTTGGAACAGAGAACACACTTGGCCCAACAGTAAGGGAGACAACTCCGGTAACGGCGAAAATGATATAATGATGCTTCGCCCAACTGCCACAAGCGAAAACGGTAGCCGCGGAAACACGGCATACGGTGAAAGTGGTAGCTACTACAACCCCAACAGTGAATCCGGCAATAAATATGACCTTCGCGGTGACGTTGCAAGAATAGTCCTCTACACCTACGTTCGTTGGAATTGCAAAAATACAGGTTCTTATAATCCTAACGGTATCACAGGAACAGGCGGTGTAATCCAAAGCATCGATATTCTTCTTAAATGGATTGAGCAAGACCCTGTTGATACTTGGGAAATGGGAAGAAACGACTCCGTTCAGTCCATCACAGGAACAAGAAACGTTTTCGTTGACTATCCCGAATATGCATTCCTTCTCTTTGGTCGTTCAATTCCAAGCGGTATGACAACACCCTCAAGCGGTAGCCACCATTGGAACAGCGGTACGGTTACAAAGCAACCCACATGCACAACTGCAGGTGAAAAGCTTTATACTTGTACTGACTCCGGATGCGGAAAGACAAAAACAGAATCCATCCCTGCTCTCGGTCACTCATGGAACAGTGGTGCAATTACATTAGATCCTACATGTACTGACAAGGGCGTCAAGACATATATTTGCTTGACATGTAGTTCAAGCAAAACTGAAAATATAGCAGCTAAAGGACACACCTACGGTGCATGGATTATCGATACTGAAGCTACTGAAACCACTACCGGCTCAAAGCATAGAGTATGCGCAACATGTAACAACACAGAAACAGCAACTATCCCCGTTATCGGTCACGAGCATAGCTATACTTCAGTTGTCACAAAGCCCACGTGTACCTCTCAGGGTTACACAACTCACTCCTGCGAATGCGGTGATACAGTAATCGATTCTTACACAAGCACTATTCCTCATAACTACAAAAACGGATATTGTGTAGAATGTGGTGCGAGTGATTCCTCTGCTCCCGTATATACAGTTTCCGATTTTAGAAACGCTATAAGCGGTCTTTATATCGGTCTTACAGGCGAGGACCTCTATAATACAATTCGTAATTCAGTTGTTATTTACAACTCACTTTCGGACGCTGATAAGGCATCTGTAGCCCCTCAATACAACAGTCTTAAACAAGCTATCGCAGAATACAATGCTTCAGCAAATGAACTTAATGACGATATTGACAAAGTAAATCACAGTCTTTTCGGAGATCAAACAATGAACACGGCTGTAATTTTCTTTGCAGTATACACTCTTTTGAACAAAAAGTACGTATAAAGGAGGATTGAACAATGAAAAAAATAATAATCGCACTTGCATTAATATTCTCTATCGTTATTTGTCTTCCCTCCTGTGCAGGAAATAATTACGAAGAGGAATTCAATAAATTGAATACACTTGCAGACAAGGATTATTCCTTCTACACCATCGATATTGAGGTCAAAAATAACAATGGTGATATGTCTGTAAAGGAAAACTATATGGTTACGTCGGTAAACGGCACAAGAACCGTTAAATATTCTATTGAAAGATTGAATGATTTTGTAGTTGACGGAGATAATATATTCGTTCCCAATGACTATATGAACATTTCAAGTGGCACACTCAGTACAACAGAAGCTGAAAGTGATAAATATGCGTTTCCAAAATTTGATTTTTCGAGCAAAACACTTATAGTTCGTACCCTTACCAACAAAGGAACATACAGTCATATGCATGCTAGCGTTACCTCATTTGAAAGCTTTATGGGAAGAAGCATCGAAGGATCTGACGGTCAAATAAACGTTTACTATAATAACAATCAGATTAATTCTATCGAAATCTCCTTTGCAAATCAATCCGGTAACTTCACTACAATTACATACACAATCCAGTAATACAAAAAATAATAAAGGAGCTCAAATGAGCTCCTTTTCTTTTTATATCATTTGTATGTACATGACTCCATTATCACTAAGCCACTTGCGCCTTTTCTTATAGTCGGGGATTATTTTTCCCACCTCGTTCCAAAAGCGCGGTGAGTGATTCATCTCCTTAAGATGCGCTAACTCGTGTACGATAACATAATCTACGATATGCGATGGCATAAGCATTATCGCAAGATTAAAATTGAGGTTTTTCTTTGTTGAGCAGCTGCCAAAACGAGTTTTTTGAGCACGTATTGAAATACTTCCGTATTCAACACCCATAAGCTCTGCATAGTATGATACACGCTCAGAAAGAAATTGCTTTGCTCTTTTCTTGAGCTTATTTTTTTCATCCTCACTAAGCGGCGCGGGAGCTTCTTCAATCCTTTTTCTCACCTCAAGAAGATGCTTATTTATCCATTCACTCTTGGAGTTCAAAAACGCTTCTATATCCTTAACAGTCATTTTAAGAGGTGCGCGAACAATAATCTTCGCTTCCCTACTTATTTCAACGGATATGGTTTTTCTCTTGCTTCTATAAAGCAGATATTCTGTTTTATTCATTTGCAAAGTCTATTTCAACCTCACCTATTCCGCCGTCTATATTCAAATAGCTTTTACCGTTTCCGATAACGGCGCTTCCGCTGATTCTATTACCATTCACTCTTAATGCGCCTATTCCCGTATCAACGTCTATTCTATAATCATCCGCTGAACCGAGAAGAGTCAAATAGGTTGAACCCACACCACAATTAATTTCGGAATTTCCGATTATTTGAGCAGAAACCGTTGTTTTGCCAACACCCAAATCAAGATCAAGGCAGTTCAACTCGCCAGAAGCCACATTCAGCTCTCCTGCGCCCGCTTCTATCCTTACTTTTTGTGTAGCTAAAAGATAACCGACATCAACGTTTCCTGCACCAAACTCAAAGTCAACAATATTTGCAGAAAGCGATGCAATCTCAATCGTTCCCGCACCAGATTGCACCTCAAATCTATCGAATTTGTGATTTTTAGGAATAGTAAGTGTTATCTCTCCAACCTTATTGGAATGAATACTAACCTTTTTTGAATTATGCTTGATGGAAAGAGTACCATCACTTTCATTAATGGAAAGCTCCTTTATATTTGAATATAAGGTAAAGGAATCTCCTTCAAGAACCTTAAGCTCTGCCGCACCAACATCTATTTTCACTGAAAAAATATCCTGCGATATAGCTATTTCAACGCTTTTGTCCAAAAGCTTTTGATTATTGCCAAAACCTAAAATCATACCAAAAACCTCTACAATACCAATAATAATTGAAACTGCTAAAACAATGGCAAGAGCAAATGCCAAATGCTTTATTATTCTTTGCCAGGGTTTCATTCTATATCAACACCGCCAAACGTGCAAACACCTTCGATATAGAGTGTATATGCTGCATTATTATTACTCTTATCAACATCAACGCCGCCAAATATACAAGCTACGTTGTTAACAACCTTTACGTTATCGGGCACTCTAATGTCTATACCTCCGAATGCACAGGTCACTTTAATAACGCAATCGCGATCTATTATTGCCTTGGTAAGATCACATTCCACGCCGCCAAATACTGCGGTAAGCTCTGCGCCGTCAAATACTACGTCATCAAAATTAAGCTCTGTTCCGGAGAAAACCGCAAATCCGCTTTGCATATCCCTGCCCTCGGTCTTAATGTTATTAACTATTCTTGACGTTTTTTCTTTTCTGAAGGAAGAAACGATCATCTTTATTCCTATAACGCCGATTATTATGGGAAGAGCTATCTTCCAAATTATATCCCAGTCGAGAATATCCTGAGCGCAAAGAAGAAGCAAAATTCCTATTCCAAGTCCCGAAAGACTGCTCATCTTATTCTTGTTTTCAATAAGTCCCGCAAATGAAGGAACTATAATAAACAACGTCCACCATCCATCAAAGAAAATATCGAAATTTATAATACCAAAGGAATTAAGCGCAATAACTACTGCAGCCGCTACAAAGATTATTCCCCAGATGATTCGTCTTAAATTTTTCATATAATTCACTCCTTTTTGTGTTTTATTGATATGATTATATCACTGTTTTTGAGTTTTTTCAATATATTTTGATTGCTTTTTTGCAACTTTTGGTTGCATTTTGGGCTTTTTCGGTTGAAAAATTACAATATATATGATATAATCAATTATATTTTATGAAAGGAGAATGCAAAATGAAAAAGAAGCTGACTATTGGCATAGTGGCTCACGTTGATGCCGGAAAAACAACGCTTTCCGAAGCAATGCTCTATACCTGCGGAAAGATAAGAACTCTTGGCAGAGTGGATCACAAAAACACCTATCTTGACACAAACGCCATTGAGCGCGAGCGCGGTATCACCATTTTTTCAAAGCAGGCGCGTTTTTCAACTAATGAATGCGATTTCATTCTCCTTGATACTCCCGGGCACGTCGATTTTTCCGCAGAGGCAGAGCGCGTGCTTTCCCTGCTTGATTATGCTATACTTGTAATCAGCGGAGCGGATGGAGTGCAAAATCACACGCGAACACTTTGGAATCTGCTTGAATTTTACAAAGTGCCCACGTTTATTTTTGTAAATAAGAGTGATATTGCAATAAAGACCAAGGACGAGCAGGAGGCAGAGATAGCATCCGTTCTCTCTCCATCGTGCATAGCATTTTACGATACCCAAAAGAAAGAGGAGCTTGACGAGAAGCTTGCTCTTATTCACGAGAGCTTTTTAGAGGCGCATCTCTGCGGTGAAGAAATAGATGAAGCAGATATTGCGACTCTCATAAGTGAGAGAAAGCTATTTCCCGTTCTTTTCGGCTCAGCTTTAAGAATGCAGGGGGTGGATTTTCTTCTTGAAACGCTTGATAAATATACACTTTCACCTATCTATGAGGGCAAAAGCTTTGGTGCGCGTGTTTACAAGATAACGCGCGTGGGCAACACCCGTCTAACATATATGAAAATAACAAGTGGGACTCTTTCTGCACGCGACGAGATTTCATATATCTCCGCGGACGGAAGCAGAGTGGTTGAAAAGATCAGTCAAATACGTCTTTATTCGGGAGAAAAATTTGAGCAGACGGAAAGGGTTGATGCGGGTGAAATATGTGCCGCTATCGGTCTTTCGTCCACGTATATCGGTCTTGGACTCGGTGTGGAAAGTAATACTACCGCTCCGTTGCTTGAACCCGTGCTTTCATACCGTATAATCCTTCCCCACGGTTGCGATTTGAATCTATATTTTCCCAAACTCAAGGAGCTTGAAGAGGAAGAACCGTCACTCCATCTTTATTGGAATGAGGAGCTTCATCAGATCGAAGCGCGCCTTATGGGAGAGATTCAAATTGATCTGCTAAAGCGACTCATTTGGGAGCGATTTGGCATAAACTGTGAATTTGGCGCAGGAAAAATATTATATAAGGAAAAGATCAAGAGCAAGGCGATCGGTGTCGGTCATTTTGAGCCGCTTCGCCACTATGCCGAGGTGCAATTACTCCTTGAACCCCAACCCAAAGGCACGGGACTTATATTTGACACGCGCATTCCTGAAAATATGCTTGCAACAAACTGGCAACGGCTCATTCTTTCACATCTCTATGAGAAAAGCCATCGCGGAACGCTTACTGGCGCTATCCTTACCGACACAAGGATAACCGTTATCGCGGGCAAGGCGCATCTCAAGCACACCGAAGGCGGAGATTTCCGTCAGGCAACTCTGCGCGCAGTTCGCCACGGACTTATGAAGGGTGGTTGCACTCTCCTTGAGCCGTTCTATAAATTCCGACTTGAGGTACCTTCCTCAATGGTCGGTCGCGCGATGAACGATCTTCAAATGCGCTTTGCAGAATTTGAAATTGAAGAGAATAAGGATAATTTTGCACTTATAAGCGGACGAGCTCCCGTAGCAACACTCCACGATTATATTGCAGAGGTCATTTCATATACTCGCGGTGAGGGTAAGCTCACCTGTGTTTCGGACGGATATGACGAATGTCACAATCAAGAGGAGATAGTTGAAAAAATTGGCTACGATCCCGAAGGCGACCTCAGAAATCCGCCACACTCCGTATTCTGCGCTCACGGCGCGGGCTACGTTGTAAATTGGCGCGAGGTTGATGCTATGAAGCATATTGATCTTGGAATAAATCTAAACGAGCAAGCGCAGACAGTTATCCCCAAGGTCACTTCCCTTGCCAAGAAATATTCCCTTTCCGACGAGGAGCTTGAAGCAATCATGCTTCGCGAATTTGGTCCTATAAGAAGAAAGAAATACAGTGAGCCAAAGGTGATAACTGCGGGCAAATCCAAGCCGAGCAAAAAGCCGCAGCTAAAGCAAGAAAGCATGGTGATAGTTGACGGATATAACCTCATATATGCTTGGGATATGCTTAAGGAAATATCTGAATTTTCTCTCGAAAAGGCGCGTGAGGAGCTGATGGACATTCTTTCAAACTACGTGGCATACACAAAGGAAAAGCTCGTTTTGGTTTTTGATGCTTATCTTGTGGATGAGGGTATGGGCTCCGATTTTATGCACGACGGATACCGTGTGGTATTCACGAAGGAAAACCAAACTGCCGATGCTTTTATTGAAAAGATGATGCACGAGCTTGGACCTAACTACAAAATAAGAGTGGTAACGGGCGACCGTCTTGTTCAGTTTGCGGCAGTGCATTCGGGAATTTCAAGAATGACCACAAAGGAGTTCGCCGACGAGCTTATTTCGGTCGGTAATGAAATAACCGATTTTGTCAAAAAGCTGGCAAAGGACAACGAGAAATAAATAAGGCCTGTGGGAAATCCCACAGGTCCTTTTTATATTTTCATTTTTTTGAGCTTTGTCTTGGTTTCGGCATCAATGCGATAGCTTTCGCACGCCTTTTGAATTATCTTGTTGTGAATCCATCGGTTTTTGATTTTGCGCTCACTTATATATGGTAATGCACAATTGCATTGCTTGGCAAGAGCCGTTGCAAAATACCACGCTATCATCATTTTGAGATAATACTCGTTCGTTTCAAGCTCCGCAACGCTTTGCAGATATTGGGGAGAAAAATCCTCATCAAGATAATGTACCATCAGCATCTCTATCGCAAATCTCTTGGTATATGTATGTTCACTTTTCAACCATTTTTCAATATTTGGAAGAAGCTTATTCTTATTTTTAGCAAAGCATTTTGGACGAAGTGAATCACAGACCGACCAATTGTCTACATGGGGCAAAAATTTTTCAAGCTCCGCAATACAAGAATCAAAATCCTTCATTTGTGAAATGACAAATGAATGCAGATGATATTCTTCAAAATAGTTATGGGGTAAATCCTTCATAAAATCGGTATATTCCCCACTTTTGACAAGCTCGGCGGACAAAGCGCGAAGATGTGGTATGCGAACACCTATCACGCTTTCGCATGAAATATTAGGTATGAGAGAAAGAGAAAAATCACGATACTTTGTGTCTTGCATAGACAAGAGTCGAGCTTTTATATCCATTTTTCCCTCCTAAATATTCATCACCAATCTTTTAAGTACCTTGCTTAGAGGATAAATAAGCAGTCCAACTGCAAAGTTTCCTATTGTGTGCAATATATCAAACGTAAGTCCCATTGTAATCCACGTGAGCATTTGCTCAAAATCAAAGCCGTACATGATCGCTTGTACGGGCGCGTACAAAATTCCAAAGAAAAGTCCGTGAAGCGCGCAGACAAGTGGATACACTACAACAGCAACGGCTTGTGGCATATTTTTAGGCAAGAGCATGGTTACTCCCCAAAGGATTGTCCATATATAGAGATACGGCACCCACCACGCGCTAAAACCCGCGAAAAGTCCGTTAAGAAAAACATAGGTATATATAGGTATCAATGCTTTTTTGCGAAATACTATAGTATAGGTTACGGTCAACATTCCGAGCAGGTGAATGTTGGGCAGTGCTTCCATAACTATCTTTGATATGAACATTAATGCTCCAAGTATTCCAAAAAGGCATATTTCCTTTATAGAAAGATACCTCTTATTTGTTTTTATCATACTTAATTATTATTTAGAGCGCACAAATGAATATATATCGCTCTCGACTATGGTAGTAGAATCAACTCCTGTCATACCATATTCACCGTTAACATAGAATGCCCAATAAGTTTGATCAACGTCATAATCTGCGCTCATTCCATTTACTTGCTTAACATAGAGTCCGAACTGGCTATCCTCTCCTGCAATCAATCCAAGAGAAATAAGAGCATCTCCTACTGTATCCTCATCAGTATGGATAGTAAAAGTTACTGTATTCTCTTCTACTACCACCTTAAAAATAAAGGTTTTAGATCCCTCACCAAGCTCGGTATCCATTACGTAAGTAGCATCCTGCCAGATTTCAGGAAGATCTTTTCTTATAAAATAATCGCACGAAGCGAGCGAGATCATCATAATTATGATGAGAATCAATGATAGTTTTGTTGTGATTTTGTTTTTCATTTGTTTAAATTCCTTTCTTTTTCAAAAGGATAAAATAAAAGCGCCCTCTCTTGGGCGCACAAAACAAGAGTACCCTGCCGTACTCAAAGCGTTGTACTCCCCTTTGCCCAGAAGTCCTTTTACGTGTCACAGAACGATAAGCATTCCGACTTATAGCAAGTGCTAAATACGGTAATGGCTGTTGCTGCGGATTCCCACCGCGATTTCCTTATCCCCGAATACGCCGTCATGCAGCGCACCCGATTTTCAATTAATTGAACGAGCTGTGTTTATTCTTTTGTTGTATAAATTATATCATATTATTATTGTATATGTCAACACAAAAAACGAAAATCCCCGCAAAATGCGGGGATTTTTTGTATTACTTATTTCTGCTCAGCAGTTTTTTTAGCCTTCTTGCACTTTTTGCATTTTTTCTTAGAAGCTTTGGGTGCTTTAGCTTTCTTTTTATCCTTCTGGGGAGGAAGGGGGATGCACTTCTCACCCTTGATAAGCTTGCCAACTGCCTTGATAGGACGATTATTTGCCAAATCAACCATTGCACAAGCAACGTGGTGAGGAAGCATACCTTCACTTGCATAGGACATTGAACGAACGCTCATAGTCTCCATTATCTTCCAGCCAAAGTAAGCATTCTTTACCTTTGTATAGTTATCGGCAAGATCCTTTTTCTTTGACTTCTTGGATTTCTGCAATTTGTTCAATTTTTTCAATTCTCTCTTATAAATGTTACGGAATACCTTCATAATAGTATTATTTATCAGTTTTCCGCCTGCAGTTTCGTAAGCGCTTAGGGGTGTATTGAGGTTATAAGGTCTCTTAACCTCGGGTGAAGGAATAGTTCTGCCGATAAGGGCATCAAACTGCTCATCCTCCATAGCAAGGAACTGCTCGTTCTCACAGCCGTAAAGCTCTGCATAAAGGGGCTTATCAACGATCTCATCAACACCGTGCTTGATATTAACAGGACGTGAAAGAACAACTGTGTTCACGTCTGAGCAAATCTCAAACTGGTATTCGCCGTTTTCAAGAACCCATTCGTTGTTTATGTAATATCTGAGGTCTTCGGACTTAACCTTGAGACTAACAGTTGTCTCTTCGCCCGCATCAAGATATACCTTCTTGAAGTCACGAAGCTCGCGAAGGGGCTTTACAACGTTAGTCTTGGGAGCTTCAACAAAGAGCTCTACTACGTCCGCTCCTGCCATTGCGCCCGTATTCTTAACGTCAACGTAAACTCTATATACTTCTCTATCCTTCTTAACTCTCAAGTTGCTATATTCAAAGCTTGTGTATGAAAGTCCGTAACCAAAGGGATATCTAACGGGTACGTTGAAGCTGGAGTAGTATCTATAACCCACGAAGATGCTTTCCTTATATCTATCGTTGGTTGTCTGTGTAAATTCAGCGTTGAAGGGTACGTCGCTATAGTTCATAGGCCATGTCTCGCAAAGACGACCGGAGGGGCTAACCTCACCAAAGAGAAGATCGTAAGTTGCTTCTCCACCCTCTTCACCGGGAAGATACATATTAAGGACGGCATCAACCTTATCCTCAAAACTCATATCAATGGGGCTACCGCCGTACATAACGAAGATAATACGCTTGCCGTACTTGCTGAGTCTTTCAAGAAGCTTTGCCTGATTGTAAGGAAGTGAGAGATTGGGTCTATCAAATCCCTCACTTTCGGCATACTCGGAAAGACCGCCGAAGAACAAGATCGTATCAACATTTGCATACTGCGCTTTGAGAATGGCCTTTTCAACCAATGCCATATTCTCCTCAAAGGAGTTAGCATAATAGCCTCTCTCATAAATATAGTTAACACCGTGAGCATCAAATGCCATCTGAGGTGTTGTAAGCTTGTAGGGGCAAAGAAGTGATGAGCCTGCCCCCTGATAACGCATATTGGCAAACATATCACCAACAATGAGGTATCTCTTATCGTTAGAGAGAGGAAGCGCACCGTTTTCATTCTTGAGAAGAACTGCACTGTCTTCAGCAATAACCTTAGCAAGCATTGCATGCTCTTCAAACTTTTCGGGAATGGGCTCTGTTGCCATGGTTGTGTTATTGATCATATTGAGAACACGGCGAACAGCTCTGTCAACTGTTTCGATTGAAACAGATCCATCATTAAGTGCATTCAAAATGGCCTGTCTGTTGTGCGCGATGTCACCGGGCATTTCAAGGTCAAGACCTGCTCTAAGGCCCTTAACTCTATTGTTAACTGCTCCCCAGTCGGACATAACAAGTCCCTCAAAGCCCCACTCCTTGCGAAGTATCTTATTAAGGAGCTCAGAATTTTCAGAAGCATATCTGCCGTTAACCTTATTATAAGCGCACATTACTGTCTGGGGCTTGCCCTCCTTGATAATGGGCTCAAATGCTTTAAGATAGATTTCGCGGAAAGCACGCTCGTCAACAATGGAATCACCGAAATATCTGTTCTTCTCATTATTGTTGCAAGCAAAGTGCTTAACACTTGTGCCGACACCCATATCCTCGATGCCTCGTGTAAGCTTTGTGCCGAGCTGACCCGCGATAAGGGGATCTTCACTGAAATATTCAAAGTTTCTGCCACAAAGAGGATTTCTCTTGATATTTACTGCAGGACCGAGAATGAGGTTAACGTTATAGTAACGGCACTCCTCACCCATTGCCACGCCCATAGCGTAAAGCAATTCCTTATTCCAAGAGCTACCTGTTGTGGAAGCAGCGGGGAAACAGGTTGAGAGCTCGGTCTGTCCAAGTCCCACTACCTTATCTCCCTCTTTTTTCTTTCTTAGGCCGTGGGGGCCGTCAGTCAAAAAGATGGCGGGCAATCCAACTCTTGTTACCTTATTTGTGTGCCAAGACTTGTGACCCGAAAGAAGACATATCTTCTCTTCAAGTGTGAGCTTGCTCATGATATCATTTACATCGATCATTACATAATCCTCCGAAGTTTTGTAGCGGTTGAAATTGTGAGCGCCAATATGATCAAAACACCCATTTACAACCGAACATTCTTATATAGAATAATTATACCATTAAAGATGAAATATGTCAATTTTTAACCCGACTCTTTTTTGCACAAATATTCAATGCTAAATTTATGAATTTTGCACAAAATGTATATTTTTGTCTCCTTGAAGGATTTTTCGCTTCAACATCGGGAGAAACATTAAAAGAAACGGAAGTCTCAAACGAAGCTCCCGTTCCCTTTTATTTATCTATTAAAAATTGAAATATCTCAAAGCATTGTGATAGCAGATATCGGAAACAATTTCGGTAAGTCTATCCATATCCGCAGGATATTCGCCATCCTCAACCCACTTGCCTATAAGGTTGCAAAGAATACGTCTGAAGTATTCATGGCGAGGATATGAAACGAATGAGCGGCTATCGGTGAGCATACCCACAAAGCGAGCAAGCATACCGAGGTTAGCAAGTGCCTGCATCTGTCCCTCCATACCGTCGCGCTGATCGTTGAACCACCAGCCCGATCCGAACTGGATCCTACCTGCAACGGGTGCCTTTTGGAAGTTGCCGAGCATAGTTCCAAGCACGTAATTATCCTTGGGATTAAGAGTATAAAGAATTGTTTTGGGAAGGCAATCTCTATATTCAAGTGAATCCATAAATCTTGAAAGATTCTCTGCTATGCAAAGGTCGTTGATGGAGTCGAATCCAACGTCCGCGCCAAGCTTCTCATACATTTTTCTGTTGTTATTGCGAAGTGCGCCTATATGAACCTGCATAGCCCAACCAAGACGGGTATATTCCTCTGCGCAAACTGTCAACATAGCAGTCTTGAATGCATCGATTTCCGCATTGGTAAGTGTACCTCCAACCAATCTCTTATTGAATGCCGCCTCGGGATCACCCTCTCCGTAAGGCACGTATTCAAGCGCATGGTCGGAAAGACGGCAGCCGTGATCATGGAAATACTGGATTCTTGCTCTCATCCAAGCAACAAGCTCATCATAGGACTTAACGCCCGTCTGCTCGATGTAAGTAAGGAAGGTTCCCTTCTCGATGTCAACCGCCTTGTCAGGACGGAACGTAGGAAGGACCTTTGTTTCAAAATTCTTAAGCTGCTCGTGATATTCAAGTGTATCAAGAGGATCGTCGGTCGTGCAGATAATCGCAACGTTGGAGCGTCTTATAAGATTCTTTGCACTGTACTCATCCTTTGCAAGACATTCGTTAACCTTGTTCCAAATTCTCTCGCAGCTTTCCTCATTAAGAGTTTCGTCAATATCGAAATATCTCTTAAGCTCAAGGTGAGTCCAATGGTAAATGGGATTGCCGATAAGATAAGGTACTGTTCCGGCAAACGCCTTGAATTTTTCATATTCACTTGCACTACCCGTGATATATTCCTCATCAACGCCGTTTGTTCTCATCTGACGCCATTTATAATGGTCGCCACCGAGGAAGAGGTCAAATGCATTTCTGAATTTGTAATCCTCTGCTATCATCTTGGGAGAAAGATGGCAGTGGTAGTCAATTATAGGAAGATCCTTGACTGCGGCATAAAGCTTTCTTGCAGTTTCGGTTTTAAGCATAAAATTATCATTAATAAAGCTCATAAGATTACACCGTCCTTAATTTTAAATTTTGTGACAGAAGTGATGATTTGGTCTTTACATCACCATACATTCTAATTATATATTTAAATGCTAAATTTGTCAAGTTCGTATTTTTAGATTTTTAAATTATAATCTTGATTTTTTTGATATTTTGTGTTAAAATGACACAAGCGTTTATTTTGTTTTTTTCTTTAGTGGGAGGTGTCGAAATGAATACAAATATCAAGGAAGAAGACATCAAAATTTGCTTTGAGTCATTTGACTCCACGCTCCATTCAAATTTGATTGAGCATCAACATTCCGAATTTGAGATATGCTATGTAAAAGAAGGCAAATGCCGTTGCACCATAGATAATTTGTCCTATGATTTGATTGCGGGAAATATTGCATTTATTTCTGAAAACAGGTATCACAGTATCACTTTTTTGAAATCTCCCTGCATCGTATCAATTATAAATTTCACATCGGATATGATCCCTCTTGAATTACTTGAGTTTACCAAATCATTGAAATATATACACAAAAGTTGTCATTTAACCGACGAAATATATCATATTTTTCAAGATTTTGAGCTTGAATACAAAAAAGATGATATATTGACTCAGTTAGCATTAAGAAACCGTTTGGAAGCTATTTTGATAGCATTAATCCGACATCAGTATTCCAAGCAGAATCCATTAAAAAAGAGTTTAGTAGAAAAAGTCAAAAGCTACGTATTAGAAAACTATTCATCTCAGATTTATCTTTCGGATATAGCAAAGCTTTTCTCTGTCAGTGAGGGACATCTATCACGCTTATTCAAAAAAGAAACATCGCTTTGTCTTAGCGAATATATAAATCTCATAAGACTCGAACAAGCTCAAAGCATACTAAATGATGACCCGAATATGTCCGTTGCGGAAATTGCTCGTTTCTGCGGGTTCAACGACAGTAATTATTTTTCATACATGTTCAAAAAGCATTACGGCGTTCCACCGTCCCATGTAAAAAACGGCAAAGCTAATATATAACACAATCATAACACAAAAGGAGCGTTTCAAATGAACGATCTTATATTTGCAATTAATGCAGTCTTTCCCATAATACTGATGATAGCCGTCGGTTACGTTTTTAAAAAAATAGGACTACTCGATCAAAATGTGGCAACAAAGCTCAACACCTTAGTGTTCCGAGTTTTTTTGCCGATCATGCTTTTCCTTAACGTATACAAAATAGAAAGCTTTGACGAGATAGACCTCACCTTTGTTTTTTATGCGGTAATAGCAACTGTGCTTATATGCATAATAGGTATTCCCATTTTAAAAACTTTAGTTAAGAAAAAGAGTCAGATGGGCGTAATGCTTCAGGGATTATTCAGCGCAAACTACGCATTGGTTGGTTTGCCCCTTGCGCAATCACTAATGGGCGACGAGGGTAGCATTATGGCTTCTCTTCTCTCGGCATTCATAGTTCCCGTATTCAACGTTCTCGCGGTTGTTTCTCTCACTGTCTTTTCCGAGTCGGATAAAAAACTCAACATACCCGCTATAATAAAGGGGATATTTAAAAATCCGTTAATTCAAGCAATATTGTGCGGTGTTGCAGTTCTCGGAATAAGAGCTGTACTTGAATCGCTCGGAATAAATTTCCGCATTTCTAATATCACACCGATTTATAAAACGCTCCAAAATCTCAGCAGTATAGCAACTCCTCTTTCCCTCATTGTCCTTGGCGCGAAATTTGAGCTATCCTCTATTCCAACATTGAAAAAGCATATAATAGTGGGAACACTCGGAAGATGCGCGATAATACCGTTTATAAGCATAACTCTTGCCGTTCTTATTGGAAAATTCAACGGCGCACAGTTTGCAAGCTTTATTGCATGCTTCTGCACTCCTGTTGCTATTTCAAGCGTTCCAATGTCTCAAGAAATGGGCGCGGATGCAGAACTTATGGGACAGCTTGTAGTATGGACGACTCTGTTCTCATCAATAAGCATTTTTCTTTCTTCATATATACTCAAGATGCTGGGAATATTTTAATATCATAAAATAAAATCCGCCGATTCGGCGGATTTTATTTATATTCCGTATTTATCAATAATAAAGTCCATATCCTTATCTCCCCTACCGGAAAGATTGATAAGCACCGAGCCCTTTTTCATCGACTTTGCAAGCTTTATTCCGTATGCTACTGCATGAGCGCTCTCAATTGCGGGAATTATTCCTTCAAGGCGTGCAAGAGTGTAAAATGCGTCAACGGTTTCTTCATCGTTTATAACATCATATTTAACTCTGCCAATATCACGAAGAAATGCATGCTCGGGTCCTGAAGAAGGATAGTCAAGTCCGCTGGCTATGGAATATACGGGTGCGGGATCACCAAACTCATCCTTGAGCATAATGCTTCTGAATCCGTGCATTATTCCCTCCTCGCCATACTGAAGACTTGCCGCGTGATTGCCAAGCTCCGTACCCCTACCGAGAGGTTCTACTCCATATATATCGACAGGATCATTCAAAAATCCCGAAAAGATTCCCATAGAATTGGAACCGCCACCAACACAAGCGACAACTGCATCGGGAAGCTCACCCGTCATGGACAAAAACTGCTCCCTTGCCTCAACTCCCACAATACTTTGGAAATCTCTTACCATCATTGGAAAAGGATGAGGACCAACCACAGAGCCGATGCAATAAATTGCATCCTTATACTCTCTTGAATATGCCTGAAATGCGGCATCAACTGCTTCCTTAAGAGTTGCTTCACCCTCGGTCACTTCTATTACGTTTGCACCGAGAATTTTCATTCTTGCAACATTGGGAGCTTGCTTTTCTATATCAACCGCACCCATGTATATATCACATTCAAGTCCAAAATATGCTGCGGCGGTGGCAAGAGCAACTCCGTGAGAGCCAGCGCCCGTTTCTGCAATTACCTTCTTCTTACCCATAAAGGTGGCAAGCAATGCTTCTCCCATACAGTGATTTATTTTATGAGCACCCGTATGATTGAGGTCTTCTCTTTTCACATAGAGCTGCACACCCGTGCCAATGCTATTTGAAAGGCGTTCAAGGTGGGAAATTGGCGTGGGACGTCCTTGGAAATCTCTGCGGATTCTACGCAATTCACCAATAAATTTGGCAGATTTGCAAATCGTCTGATACGCTTCGCAAATTTCTTTCATAGCCGCCTTCAGCTCTTCCGAGATATATACGCCTCCGTATCTTCCAAAATAACCGTTTTCATCGGGATAATTTTTAAAATACGTGTCAAAATCCACACCGTTATACTTCATAAAATTTCTCCTTAAAGCATCAATTTACGACATTATATCACCATAGCGGAATTTAGTCAATGGACAAATTGTAAATATGGCCTAAAGATATAGATTTCAAGCCATTTTATAACAAAAAAATGCTATGCGGATAATGTGGCTGAAAAAATTGTTAAATCAATTAAAATTGAAGGAATAATTTTGCAAAAAGGTATGGTAATTTTACACTTTTTATGTTATAATGATTATAATTAGGTTAATTATACTCTTTTACAGTATACAATCATAGAAACAGGAGAAAAACATGGCTCATTACATAGAAAAATTAGAACAACTAACACTTCCCCTCGTAGTGTTGAACGGTACGGTGGCATTCCCCGCCATAACCGTCAACTTTGAACTTTCAGACAAAGCCAATCTTGCGGCTATCGAGGCGGCAAACAGTGTAAACTCATTTATATTCATTGTTTCAAGAAAACAGATTTCAAACGATCCCGTTGATTTTTCAAAAATATTCAACGTGGGTACTGTTGCAAAAATCAAACAATCAATAAAGACTCCAGAGGGCAAGCTCCGCGTTATTGCAGAGGGTTTTGCACGCGCGAGTGTTGAGGAGTATAGGGATTTTGCAAATTATCGCATAGCGCAGGTCATTTGTAAAACTCTTTCCCTAACCGATCCCGACTCCATAAAAGTGGAGGCACTTTCTCGCGAGGCAATCGCGGCAGTTGAAAAGATGGCAGGATTCTTGCCCGCTCCCTCAAAGGAAGCCATCTCAACGATGAAAACGATCAAAAATCCCGGAGCGCTTGCCGATTTTATCGCGTCCAACATCCTTGTAAGGCACACCGACAAGCAGGAAATCCTTGCTTGCTTTGAACCGCTTATGCGACTTGAAAAGCTCATTCTTCTTCTCGAAGAGGAAACTGCGCTCCTTGAGTGCGAAAGCTCAATTCACAAGGAGGTTCGCGCAAGACTTAATCAAAACCAAAAGGAATATTATCTTCGCGAGCAGCTTCGCGTTATCAAGGAGCAGCTCGGTGACGTGGGTGAAAGTGACGAATACTATGAGCGCATACTCGATATGCAATTTGCTCCCGACGTTGAGGCAAAGCTCCTAAAGGATGCCGAAAGAATGGCTCGACTTCCCTTTGGCTCTGCCGAGCTTTCAGTGATGAGAACTTATTTCGACACGGTACTTGATATTCCGTGGAAAAATTCTACAAAGGACAGAACAGACGTCAAGGCGGCATCAAAAATTCTTGAGCGCGACCATGACGGACTTGAGGACGTAAAGAAGAGAGTTCTCGAATTTCTCGCCGTTAAGGAGCTTAATCCCGACCTTAAGAATCAGATAATTTGCCTTGTTGGCCCTCCCGGTGTCGGAAAGACCTCGATTGCATCATCTATCGCCACTGCAATGAAGCGCAAATATGTTCGCGTGTCACTTGGCGGTGTGAGAGATGAGGCGGACATCAGAGGTCACAGAAAGACCTACGTCGGCGCTATGCCGGGAAGAATCATAAACGCTCTCATTCAGGCAAAGGTTAATAATCCTCTCATATTGCTTGACGAGATCGACAAGCTCACCCGTGACGCGCACGGTGATCCCACATCTGCGCTTCTTGAGGTACTTGATGCGGAGCAGAACAAGGAATTCCGCGATCATTTTGTAGAGCTTCCCTTCGACCTTTCAAACTGCTTCTTTATTGCAACCGCAAACACGCTTGACACCATTCCCCGTCCTCTCATCGACAGAATGGAGATCATTGAGATCAAGATATATACCAAGCGCGAGAAGATGAGCATTGCAAAGAATCATCTCATTTCCAAGCAGCTGAAGCGCCACGGTCTTAACAAGAAAACTCTTAAGATCACGGATTCGGCGCTTGAGGATATTATTGACTATTACACTCGCGAAGCGGGTGTTCGTAACCTTGAAAGAACTATCGCATCTCTTTGCAGAAAGGCGGCTCACGAGATCGTTGCTGACGGTGTTAAGTCAGTAAGCATCAAGCGTGAGAATCTTTCAAAATATCTTGGAGAGAAGAAATTCCTCCCCGAAGTCATTGAAGAATACAACGAGATCGGCACGGTGAACGGACTCGCATACACCGAGCTTGGTGGAGATATGCTCAAGATCGAGGTGTCCGCGCTTGAGGGCACGGGAAAGATTGAGCTAACCGGCTCCCTCGGTGACGTAATGAAGGAGAGCGCACAGATCGCTATCAGCTACGTTCGCTCAATCGCCAAGGAATACGGCATTCCCACCGATTTCTACAAGACAAAGGATATACACATACACGCTCCAGAGGGCGCAGTTCCCAAGGACGGACCGAGCGCGGGTGTTACAATGGTAACGGCTCTTGTCAGCGAGCTTGCGGGCATTCCCTCTCGCCGCGACGTTGCTATGACGGGTGAGATCACCTTGCGTGGCAAGGTACTTCCGATCGGTGGTCTTAAGGAAAAGACAATGGCGGCTTACAATGCAGGCGTTAAGACCGTGCTTATTCCTCATGGAAATCTTAAGGATCTCAATGAGATCGACCCCTTGGCGCGCGAAAATCTTCAGTTCATACCCTGCAAGACACTTGCAGACGTGCTTGAAAATGCCCTTGTCAAAAACGGACTTGAGGAGCTTCTTGTGGAAACACTCCCCAATATTGCAAGCAGTGACAAGATAGGCACCGGCACAACCATCTACAGAAAGTAGGATTTCAAACGATATGGCAGTTAATATTCAAAATACAAATCTTCGCATAAGCGCGGGATTTGCAAAGCAATTCCCCACCGATCCTATGAAGCAGGTAGCTTTTTCAGGACGCTCAAACGTGGGTAAAAGCTCACTTATAAATACTATACTTGGCAGAAAGTCACTCGCAAGAGTTTCTTCCATGCCCGGCAAAACGATAACCATCAACTTCTATGACGTTGACAAGAAGCTCTTTCTCGTTGACCTCCCCGGCTATGGCTATGCTAAGCGTCAGCTTGACAACAAGCAAGCGTGGTCAAGTCTTACTGACGGTTATTTTACACAAAACAAAAACATTGACCTTCTCTCCCTTGTTATTCAGCTCGTTGACTGCAAGGTCGGCATTACAAACGACGATGCTATGATGATAGATTTCCTTAACCAGATGGACATTCCATACATCATCGTTGCAACCAAGGTGGATAAGCTCAACAAGACCGACAGAAATGCTCAGCTTGCTAAAATATCCGCCGATGAGCTTCTCAAGGAAGGCACGCTCGTTATTCCCTTTTCATCCCACACGGGCGAGGGCAAGACCGAGCTTTTGAAGGAAATTTTCAAGTACACCAATCTTTAAACAGGAGTTTATTATGTTTAAAAACTTACTTAACGAGCTTCCTATGATGCTCCTCGGTTTACCCGCTATACTGATTTCTCTTTCGGTACACGAGGCTTCCCACGGATATGCGGCAAACAAGCTTGGTGATCCCACCGCAAAAAATCTCGGAAGACTCACGTTAAATCCATTAAAACATATCAATCCCATTGGATTTATATCCATGCTGTTTTTTAGAGTGGGTTGGGCAAATCCCGTTCCCGTAAATTCAAGATATTTTAAAAAGCCCAGACGCGATATGGCTATAACTGCGGCGGCGGGTCCTTTATCAAATCTCTGCCTCACAATCATATTCGCTTGTCTTTTAAGACTTGTTATGATACCAACCACGGCAATTATCAACGAGCATATCTACGATGAGGAAGCGCTCCTTGCAAACGGAACGTTCACCATTCTCTCGCTTATTGCTACCATGCTTTATCTCGGCGTAGGTCTTAATATAAATCTTATGCTCTTTAATCTCATTCCCCTCCCACCACTCGACGGTTCGAGAATAGCATATATCTTCCTTCCAACAAATATCTATTTCAAGATAATGCAGTATGAAAGATATATCATGATCGGCTTTATCGTGCTTTTGGCTACGGGAATAATTAATCTTCCGCTTGGAAGTGCGAATGCCTTTATTACAAACGGTCTTTTTGAGATTCTTGATATGCCACTTGGGCATCTCTATTATACCTATTTGTCAGCTATAAGCAGATTACCCGTCTTCTCCCTTTAATTTATAACAAATCTCAGGAGTTTTCTTAAATGGAAAGCATTACTTACCGTCTCGATCAGTTTGAAGGTCCTCTTGACCTTCTTCTGACCTTGATTCACAAAAATAAAGTTAATATTGAGGATATTCCGATATCCCTTATCTGCGACCAATATATGCAATACATAACCGAGGCTCAGAAGATGGATATGGAGATTGCATCCGAGTTCATAGTTATGGCGAGTGATCTTATGCTCATCAAGAGCAAGCTCCTTCTTCCTCGCGAAAAGGAAGAAGAGGAAGACCCACGCAAGCAGCTCACCGATGCCCTTCTTCGCTATCAGCAAGCAAAGGAAGCGGCGTCAAAGATGCATCCGCTCTATGCTCTCTTCTCGGGCAGACAGATCAAGGATACGGACGAAATCTCGGTTGATAAGACTTTCGTTGCCGACCAGGACGTTGAAAAGCTCTACCGTGCGATGCGAAGAATAGTCGACTTCAACGAGGCACTTGAGAACGCGCAAAAGAATGCCTTCACTCCAATGATTGCAAAGCCCATCGTTCCCGTTGAGCATAAGATTTTGCAGATCATGACACGTCTTAACAACAGTCGCTATCAAACGCTTGAGGATTTTATCAGCGACAGTGTTTCGCTCCCCGATATGATCGCGATATTTATGGGTGTTCTTGAGCTTGTCAAGACCAAGCGAATCTTACTCGTAGAGGACGAGGAGGACCTCGGTACTCACGACAATTACGGAATTGACACAGTGTTCACACTCAACGAAAACTACGTTCCCGAGGAAGAATCAGAGAACGAAACAGAAGAAAAAACGAATGACGAGGAGAATAAGTAATGGAAGACATCAAGCTCCAAGAAAATGAAGCCGTTGAAGAAGCGGAAGAAATAAAAAATCCTGCCGCCGTAATTGAGGCAATTATGTTCGCAGCGGGTTATCCTATGAAATATGAAAAGCTCGCAGAAACGCTCCACATAACTCCGAGTGAGGTCAAAAGACACGTTTCCGAGCTTGCGGAAAAATACAACAATGACGATCACGGAATCATGATACTCATGTTCCCCGAAACATGTCAGTTCTGCACAAAGGAGCAGCATCTCCCCCTTATCAAGGAGGCACTCGGTATCAAGCGCGGCGGAAATCTCTCCAACTCCTCCATGGAGGTGCTTGCGATCGTTGCATACAATCAGCCCGTAACAAGAAGCTTTGTTGACCTTGTTCGCGGCGTTGACTCCAACTATGCGATGAACAGTCTTATTGACAAGGCACTTATCGAATGCTCGGGCAGACTCGATGCTCCGGGCAGACCCATGCTCTACTCAACCACCGACAAATTCCTTCGTGTGTTCGGTATAAGCTCTGTAAACGAGCTTCCCGAAATCGAGCTTCTTCGCGCAAGTGACGAGCAGATGGAAATTATGGCTCCGGGCGAAGAGATTGTTGAAGAAGAGTAAGCAGATATTTTCACACATTAACTCAAAGGAGGTAGATGCATATTATTGTTCTGAATGTAATAATCGGTATTCTTATATTTATTGCGCTTGTGCTCTGCCTTCGTGTTAATTTGCGAATTATTTACGAGGACAAGCTCCGAGTATATATCAGGGTGCTATTCTTTAAATATTACCTCATTCCCGAAAGGAAGGTAAAATTTAATCCCCAAAAGCACGAAAAGAAGCAAAAGAAAAAGGAAAATGCCCCAAAAACCACGATAAAAACGAGCAAGGACAAGGAAAAATCTCCCACTCTGCTTGAGAACATCTCAATCATTCGTGAGATAATAAAGGTGGTGCTTGATGCATTTTCAAGGCACATGCACGTCAAGATAGCAAAAATGCACTTGAGCATTGCCACTCCCGATGCGGCGCAGACCGCCGTGCTTTACGGAGCAGTGTCGGGTGCTATTGCGGGACTTATTGAGCTTATAGATTCATATCTCAATCTCAAAAAGCTAAAGAAATGCGCGGTGATAGTTGAGCCCGATTTCCTATCTGAAAAATCCACTGCTCGTATTGATATAACACTCTCGATGAGCGGTTGGGGCGCAATCATCACACTTGCAAAATCACTATTCAAATTCACCGTTCTTAAGTATAGCAAAGTAAAACAACCGAAAGGAAATATATAAATATGGCAAACGAAAACAGATTTGATTCAATGTTTAAATCATCCTTTGAAAACATCAAGGGTATGCTCGATTCCAACACAGTTGTCGGCTCTCCCATGGAGCTTTCAAACGGAACAACAATCATTCCCATCTCCAAGCTCAGCGTTGGCTTTGCAACGGGTGGAGTTGACACGGGTGCTTCCGCGCAGAAATCCAACAAATTCGGCGGTGGCGGTGGCTCAGGAATGAGCGTTACTCCCGTTGGCTTCCTTGTTATTGGAAAGGACGGCAAGACCGAATTTATCAGCGTTGAGGGCAAAAATGCTCCCGATCCCGTTGAGCAGGCGTGCGACCTTCTTGACCGCACTCCCGATATAATCCAGAAGGTTAAGAATATCTTTGACAACACAAGCTCTTCTCCCGATGAGGTTGTTGTTGAAGAAATAAACGAGTAATACGTAATAAAACACCGCCTCGGCAAATATAATTTTTCCGAGGTGGGTTTTTATGGAAAATTTAATTAAATATATAGCTTTTTTGCTCGTATTAGTGCTTTGTTCTTCCCTTTTTACGCTTTCTTCGGCAGCGGAGTCAAATTCTCTTGACGTTTCCGCACGCGCCGCGTGTCTTATTGATGCGGACAGTGGTAGGGTTTTGTATGGAAAAAGCGAAAATACAAGACTGCCGATGGCATCCACAACAAAGATAATGACCGCCATTCTTGCACTTGAAAGTGGGATACCGCTTTCGACCGTTATCACCGTTCCGCGCGATGCAGTGGGTGTTGAGGGCTCGTCGATATATCTTGCAGAGGGCGAAAAAATAACGCTTGAGGCGCTTATTTACGGTCTGTTGCTCTCATCTGCCAATGATGCGGCGGTGACTATAGCAATAGCGATTTCGGGCTCTGTGGAGCGTTTTGTTGCTCTTATGAACCAAAAGGCGACTTCCCTTGGGCTGTCAAGCACGAGCTTTGAAAATCCCCACGGACTTGACGGCGATGGGCATTACACTACCGCGCGAGAGCTTGCACTCCTTATGGCGTACTGTGTAAAAAATGAGGTCTTTCTTGAAATTTCGGGCACTCAAAAGCGCGTCTTTCCTCGTGGCGAGGACGCTTCGCGCGTGATGATAAATCACAACCGATTACTGCGCGAGGATATTGGAGTTATCTCCGGAAAAACGGGATTTACCAAACGATGCGGAAGAACGCTCGTCAGCTGTGCCGAGCGCGATGGACTGCGGCTCATCTGCGTTACGCTCAACGCACCAAGCGATTGGAATGACCACAAAAAGCTATATGAATTCGGATTTCAAAGCTATCAAAGAGTTAGCTTTGAGTCAATTATGCTTGAAATCCCCGTAATTTCGGGTAAAAAAGATAAGGTCAAAGCAAAAAGTGATTCCGTTTCGCTTTTCCTCTCAAGGAGTGACGGCGAGATCGCATATCGCGTGCTTGCGCCGAGATTTTTGTTTGCCCCTGCCAAGCAGGGTGATACAGTCGGGCAAGTAGTCATTCGGCAGAATGGCAAGGAGATCGCTTCTCTTCCTCTCGTTTTGATTAGTGGAAGCGAGCGAGTGAAATACGGATTTGATCTTTTTGAATGGTTTAGAGAATTATTTTCAAGATTAAGGATATAAAATGGAAAAAATAAGACTGCAAAAGTATTTTACGGACTGCGGTGTGCTTTCGCGCCGCGCCGCCGAGGAAGAAATTAAGGCGGGCAAGGTCAAAGTGAACGGACTCGTTGCTCAGCTCGGTGACAAGATCGATCCCGATCAGGATACAGTTGAATATAGGGGCAAAAAAATCATGCCCAAGAAGGAAAATGACTTCGTTTATATCCTTCTCAATAAGCCCTGCGGCGTGGTTACAAGCGCCAAGGACGAAAAAGGTCGCACCTGTGTCACCGATCTCGTTAAATGCGGCAGAAGAGTTTATCCCGTTGGTCGACTCGACCTCAATTCGCAAGGACTCATACTTATGACCGATGACGGTGAGCTGACAAATAAACTCACTCATCCGCGCCACGAGATCCCCAAAATATATGAGGTGGACGTGGTCGGCAAGGTTACGACGGAGCAGCTGCACACACTCAACTCGTCAATGACGGTTGACGGATACATCTTGCTCCCCGTTAAGACAGAATTTGTATCTAAAAACGATAAATTCACGACGCTCCGTATGACGCTTTACGAGGGCAGAAACAGACAGATAAGAAAAATGTGCGAGCAGGTCGGATTAAAGGTTGCCAAGCTGACGCGCATAGCCATCGGCTCAATAACGCTCGGTGCGCTTGCCGCAGGCAAGTGGCGCTATCTTACCTCATCCGAGCTTCAAACGCTCAAAAAATAAAAAATTAAGCCATTCTGCATCATGCAGAATGGCTTTTGTGTTCTATCTCCCCCAAAAAAGAAGGCAACCGATCGCTCGCTTGCCCTCAAAAAACTTATTCAATTATTTCATCAAACAAATTTTTTCATCTTTGGAGTAGATTATTTCATGTTGTTCGCGCCAAGATTATTTTCGTAGGACTCTACCATCTTCTTAACCATCTGGCCGCCGATAGAACCTGCCTGACGAGAGGTAAGGTCACCGTTGTAACCGTTATTGTTAAGTGTTACACCTACTTCGTTAGCTGCCTGCATCTTGAACTGTTCAAGTGCCTTTTTAGCTGACTTATTTGCCATAACGTTCTCCATTCTGTCGCTTTAACGACTGATTTTTCCTTTACTCTAAAGGAAATTGATCTATATTATCGAGAGGCGTTGCAGAAACATACACAACGCGCTCCCGAACACCAAAACTAAGGTTTAAGTATCAAAATCGCATCGCATTTTTCTCTGCTTCGCTTCTCTGCTATTATTGTGGCGCAATTCAAAATTTATATAAGTGGAAAAATTTGTTTTATTTTGACATGAAAAGCTCCGCGAAAAATTTCGCGGAGCTTTTTATATGTATTTGATTACTTTCTGATGCTTCTCTCGGTTGCTTTATCAAAAATATGAATTGCCTCTTCGTCAAGACCGAGGATTATTTCGGAGCGACGAGCAGGATTATTTTTGAGCTTTGCAGAAGCCACGATGCTTGTGGGTGTCTTTTCAAGGCCCTCTTCAGCATTCTTATCAAGATTTGCATAAATGATAGTTTCGTTACCGAGTGCCTCGATAACCTCAACTCTTGCAGTTACGCTCATATCATTAGGTGTATCAAGCACCTTAAGGTCGCCGGGACGAATGCCCATAACGATGTTAAGACCATCTCCGATTTTGCTCTCGTCGAACTGTGCAAGAGCTTCTGCGGAAAGCTTGATTGTCTGATTATTAGCAAATGTAATTGTTCCGTCGGGAGCAATTCTACCGTCAAAGAAGTTCATTTGAGGTGTTCCGATGAATCCTGCAACGAATGTGTTGATAGGATGATCGTAAAGCTCCTGAGGTGCGCCAATCTGCTGTACAAAACCGTCCTTCATAACAACGATTCTTGTACCCATTGTCATCGCCTCAACCTGGTCGTGAGTTACGTAGATAAACGTTGCGCCAAGCTGATCATGAAGCTTAATGATCTCACTTCTCATCGTTGCTCTGAGCTTTGCGTCAAGGTTGGAAAGGGGCTCGTCGAGAAGGAATACCTTGGGATTACGAACGATAGTTCTACCAAGCGCTACTCTCTGACGCTGACCACCGGACAATGCCTTGGGCTTTCTCTTAAGATATTCTTCAATAGCAAGGATCTTTGCTGCCTTTTGAACCTTTTCATCAATTTCCTGCTTTGTGTACTTTCTCATTACGGGAATCTGATTTCCGTTTTCATCAAGAACGGGATTACCCGCCTTATCTCTTTTAACGTCGGCTACCTTGCGGAGCTTAAGACCGAATGCCATATTGTCATATACGGTCATATGAGGATAGAGCGCATAGTTTTGGAATACCATTGCGATATCTCTGTCCTTAGGTGCTACGTCGTTAACGAGCACGTCGTCGATCCAGATCTCACCGTCGGTGATCTCTTCAAGACCTGCGATCATACGAAGTGTTGTGGATTTACCACAACCGGAAGGACCAACGAATACGATAAATTCCTGATCCTCGATTTTCATACAGAAATCGGAAACGGCGGGCTTTAACTCCTCACCCTTCTTCTTCTCTGCATTCTCGTATACCTTGTATACGTGATTGAGTGTTACTGTTGACATACTTTTCTCCTTTGCGTTACTTTTGGCCGCAATACTTGGTGGCATTACAAAAAATTTGCCCCTGCGGTTTTCCTCAAACGCGATTTATTTTAAATATATAAAAATATATATTTAACTGAATTGATATGCTTTTGGTTATTTGTTCAATACAAAATACACCATTTTTATTTTAATACATTTCGCAATATATGTCAACAGTTATTTGAACACAAATGAATTTTTGTGCAATTTGCTCAAATGGACGTCCATCAAATTTTGCTTGCATTTTATATTGATTTGTGATAAAATGTAAAAAAACATAGAAATGGAAGAAAAATTATGACAAATGCGCTTGGCAAAAAAGGGGTTTCAATAAATAGCAATCAGCTTAAAATGATTGCTTTGATCTCAATGATCGTTGACCACGTGGGCTTCTATATTTTGGGTGATATTGACTTGCTTCGTATTATCGGAAGAATAGCCCTTCCCATCTATGCTTATACGATCGCCGAGGGTTGCCGTTACACCAAGGATCGCAAGAGATATCTCGGACTCATTGCTGCGATGGCGCTTGTTTTTCAGTTGGTCTTTTGGGTGTTTATGAATAGTCTTTATCAAGGCATTCTCGTCACCTTTTCCCTCTCCATTGTTATTATTTTCTCCATTGATGCTCTTATAAAAAGTAAGGATATACGCTCTAAAATTCTTGCGATTGTGGGACTTGCTGCCGCATTCTTTATCGGTTTTGTATGTCCTGAGATTTTTGGCAAATACGGATTTAAAATCGACTACAACGTTTGGGGAATCTCCCTTCCCATTCTTATGTATTTCACGCCAACCAAAAAGGCACGCATCGTGATTTTGACAGTATTTTTAGCACTTATGGCTATTATTTCAAGTCCTATTCAGTGGTGGGCGCTCCTTGCTATTCCCTTCATTGCACTTTATAACGGAGAGCGCGGAAGCAAGAAATTTAAATACTTTTTCTACATAATCTATCCCTTGCATCTTGTCATTATCTACGGAATAAGAATTGTATTGGAATTGCTTAACTTAATTTAACAAAATGAAACCGCCCAAATTCATGGGCGGTTTTGTGGTTAAATTGGGATTTAGCTGTGAGTATAAAAAGATAGTTTAAGAAAAGAGGATGCCACTTTTTGGGAAAAGTGGCGCAAAAACCTTTTATAGAGCTTCGCGCAATAGCCATATAGTTTATGCTGATTTGGCAAGATTTCGCGCAAATTGTGTTGCAAAGCAACACATAACGTTTTTCTCGCCATTTTAACAGGCGGCTCGAAAAACTGTAATTTGCTACCTTAACTAACTATTTCGTTGTTAGCACAGACTTTATTATATGGCACATAGTAAGTAAATTTTAGAAAATTACTCCGTAGGAGTGATTTTCGTAGTTTTGAAAGTATGGTGCATACGTCACGCTTGCGTGTAAGTATGTGCCGTGCTTTCTAAACCGATAATTCGTTTGCGAATTATCGAAAATTTATGTAAAGTCTGCTCAAACCAA
>JBGVNP010000023.1:0-21227 GCA_045125655.1 Eubacteriales bacterium
TACTTTCAAAACTACGAAAATCACTCCTACGGAGTAATTTTCTAAAATTTACTTACTTTATACCACACTTTAAAGTCTGTGCTAACAACGAAATAGTTAGTTAAAGTAGCAAATTACAGTTTTTCGAGCCGCCTGTTAAAATGGCGAGAAAAACGTTATGTTCCGCGCGTTGTCATTCTGGAGCTGCCCTTGTGTCCGTACCGAGATTCTATCGGTCACTTATGCCCCTCCAGAATGACACAAGGGCGCGATAGAATCTCGCGCGGAACGATTTGCGCGGAGTTTGTGGACTCAGCACAAACTATATGTCTATTGTGCGAAGCTCTATAAAAGGTTTTTGCGGAGCTTTTTTCAAAAAGCGACATTATTTTTATAAACTAACTTTTTAAACTCACCGATAAATCAAGTTTTGAACTACAAACGTTATATAATAATAATATAAAATTTAATAAAACAGTTGACAAATGCTTTTAAATGTATTAAAATAAACTAAATATATATTTTTAATTTTAAGGGATTGAATTTATGATTAAAAGCATGACCGCCTTCGGACGACATTCCGAAGCAGTAAATAACAAAAATATAACCGTTGAGATCAAAAGCGTCAACAACCGATATTTTGATTGCTCAACAAAAATTTCAAAAAGCTATTCCTACCTTGAAGAAAAGATAAAACCCTATCTTCAGTCCCACGGAATAAGCAGGGGTAAGGTTGACGTTTCCATCACCATCGAGCCAATCGGCGGTAGCGACGTTGCCATTACTCTCAACGAGGAATATGCAAGAGCTTATTACGACGCGCTCGTTAAGCTTAAGGATATGCTTGAGCTTCCCGGCGAGATCACCGTTGCCACACTTCAGCGTGATATCAACGTGTTTACGGTAAGCAAGGCAGAGGAGGACGAGGAAAAGGACTGGGCAGATCTTTCCGAGGTGCTTGATAAAGCAATTGAAAAATTCCTTGTCGCGAGAGAACGAGAGGGCGCAAATATCGAGGCGGACCTTCGCGCAAAGGTTGAAGCCATTAAGGAAAAGGTGGCAACGGTCGAATCCCACAGTGAAGAGGACATTCAATCCTACCGCTCACGCCTTGAGGAAAAGCTCCACAACGTGCTTTCGGACAACAATATTACCCTTGACGAGAACAGAATACTCACTGAGTGTGCTATATTTGCAGATAAGGTTGCAGTTGACGAGGAGATCGTCAGACTTCGCTCACACTTCAAGGCATTTGAGGACATTCTCTCTTCAAAGGATCCTGCGGGCAGAAAGCTCGACTTTCTTATGCAGGAGATGAATCGAGAAACTAATACAATAGGTTCAAAATGCTCCAACTCATCCATCGCGCACGTGGTGGTTGACATTAAATGTGAGCTTGAAAAGATCAGAGAACAGATACAGAACATAGAATAAGAGGCACAGTATGAAGTTCATCAATATAGGATTTGGAAATATGGTAGCGGTCGAGAGAATAGTTGCTATCGCAAGCCCCGATTCAGCTCCCATCAAAAGACTCGTTCAGGACGCCAAGGAGGGTGGTCGCACGATCGACGTTTCCTGTGGAAGAAGAACGAGAGCAGTTATAATCACGGATTCTGAGCATGTGATCCTTTCCGCCATCGGTGCAGAAACGATCGCAAACAGAATGGACGACACCTCATACGAGGAAGAAAACGAGGAGGAAGAGGAATGAGCCGCGGACTTTTAATCGTTGTTTCAGGCCCTGCAGGAAGTGGCAAGGGTACAGTAAATTCTCAGCTTGTTGCGACGGGAGATTTTGTATTCTCCGTTTCTGCAACCACTCGCGCTCCGAGACCGGGTGAGGTCAACGGAGTAAATTACCATTTCATCGACCGCGAGGAATTTCAGCGCCGAATCGATGATAACGGCTTTCTCGAATATACCACATACTGCGATAATTTCTACGGAACTCCCTTAAAGGAAGCGCTCGCAGTTCTTGACAGTGGCAAAAATCTCATTCTGGAGATAGAATGCGACGGAGCGAAGAACGTTAAAAGAATCTTCCCCGACGCAGTTCTCATTATGCTCATCCCACCGACCTTTGCAATACAGGAGGAACGCCTTCGCGGTAGAGGAACGGAAACAGAGGAAGTAATCTTAAAGCGTCTTGAAAAGACGAAGCGCGAGATCGAACAGCTCGATGCATACGACTACATCGTTTATAACTACAACGGTGGAAGCGCAGTTGCCGCAGACGATATCAAGGCAATCGTAAGAGCCGAAAAGCTCGCACGTCACCGTCAGCCCGATGCCGAAAAGAAATATTTCGGTCTTGCATAAATTTTGTTAATAATATTTTAAGGAGAATATAAAAAATGCTTCATCCAACAATCAAAGAACTCACTAAGGACGAATACAACCGTTACGAGCTTGCTCTCGCCACCGCTAAATGCGCGCGTATCCTCACTGACGAATACGTAAAGCAGAGAGAAGATGCAGAAAAATCCTTGACAGGAAATAAGGAAAGCGATCGCAGTCTTATCAACTCCATCGACAAGGACCTCAAGGACGAAAAGGCGATCAAGAATGCTATCACTCGCTTCTACGACGGAAGATACGAGATCTGCCGCGAGGATCAGAAAGAAAACGAGTGCGTTTCCGAAACCATAGAGGAATAATATCTATTTAAACAAACGGCGGAGATCACTCTCCGCCCATCGTTTCAGAAAGGAGAGAAAAATGGAAAACAGATACGTTAAGGTACACCTTCTCGATAACCCTTATTGCATCGACAACGAGTACACATATTTCGTTCCCCACGATCTCTCCAACTTTGTTAAGAGGGGCTCTTTCGTGGTACTCCCCTTCGGCAATTCCAACAAAACGCAGATAGGTCTTGTAACGGAGATCAACTGTGAGGAACCCCAAACCAAGACCAAATCGGTCAAGGCACTCGCATCCGAGGAGATACACTTTTCGGACGATGAGATTGAGCTTTGCCGATTTATGAAGGAACACACACTCTGCACTATCGGTGACGCGGTCCATTCAATGATCCCCGCGGGCGCTCTCTCGCAGATAATCACCTGCTATCGCGCCGTGGAAGGTGCAACCTACGATGGTCAGTATGCGGATGTTTTTTATTACGTTCAAGATCAAAAAACAGTAATCCACTCTTCTCTTGAAGAACGGTTTGGACTTGGCGCAATGAGTGCCATTACTACACTTTTGCATCTCGGTGTTATCGAAAAGGATTCGCTTATAAAAAATAAAACCGTCGGTAAGGAGAAGAAATATTATACCCTCTCCGTCGATAACGATGCTCTTGCGTCCCTTCTCGGTACGGGAGAAAGCGTGGGCGGCTTTAAAAAGCTGCGCTCGGATATGCATAGGGATATTCTTTCCCTACTCGCTCTGCGCGAAAGAATGCTCTCTGACGATATAAAATCAGAGCTTGGCGCAACCGATGCTCAAATATCCGCTCTTCAAAAAAAGGGGTATATTGCCAAGGAGACCGAAAGCATCTATAGAAACCCATACGAGGGAAAGGGACGAAAAAATCACGTTCAGGAGCTTAAGCTCTCGGACGAGCAGTCAAGCGCGCTTAAAGAATTAAGCTCCCTTTTTGACTCGGATGCCCCCGCTTGCGCCCTGCTTCACGGAGTTACGGGAAGTGGAAAGACCTGCGTTATGATGAAAATCATTGACCGCGCTCTGCAGAAAAATAAGGGCGTTATAATGCTTATTCCCGAAATTTCACTCACTCCGCAAACGGTCGAACTTTTCTGCTCGCGCTACGGCTCAAGAGTGGCAATAATCCACTCCTCGCTTTCCCAAGGTGAGCGACTTGATGCCTATATGCGAATAAAGCGTGGCGAGGCAGACCTCGTTATCGGCACGCGAAGTGCGATTTTTGCTCCCGTTCGTGACCTCGGACTTATCATAATCGACGAAGAGCAGGAGCACACCTATAAATCGGATAACAATCCAAAATATCACGCTCGCGATATCGCGAGATTCAGAAGTGCCAAGACCAATTCCCTTTTGCTGCTCGCATCGGCAACCCCGTCGGTTGAGAGCTATAAAAAAGCAGTTGACGGCACATATACCTTAATAGAATTAAAAAACAGATACGGCACAGCAAAGCTTCCAAGCGTGGAGATAGCCGATATGCGCGAGGAAATAAGAGAAGGAAACGATACCTCCCTATCCCTTCCCCTGCTTGACGGAATCGGCACGGCTCTGCACAGAAAAGAGCAGACGATACTGTTTTTAAATCGCAGAGGATATCACAATTTTGTCAGCTGTGCATCGTGCGGAAAGGCAATAAGCTGTCCTTCGTGCTCTGTCTCAATGACACACCACACCGACCGCCTCTATCATAGAACGGAGCTTGTCTGTCACTGGTGCGGAAAAAGAATCCCCGTTCCAAGCGTTTGCCCCGAATGTGGTGGCACTCATATAAAGCCGATGGGGATAGGTATTCAGCTTGTCGAGAAAAAGCTTTGTGAGCTTTATCCAAGCGTTAAAACGATAAGAATGGATACGGACACTACGTCCTCAAAGCACGCCTACGACAATATGCTTAGCGATTTCCGTTCGCATAAGGCAGAGATTCTTCTCGGCACACAGATGGTAACAAAGGGACACGATTTTCCAGACGTTACACTCGTTGGAGTCCTCAACGCCGACACCTCACTCTATCTTAATGACTTCAGAGCAAACGAAAAGACCTTTTCAATGCTCACTCAGGTCATAGGACGCGCAGGCAGAAGCGAAAAAGAAGGGCGCGCACTGATACAGACGATGAATCCCGACCACGACGTTATCCAGCTTGCCTGCAAGCAGGATTATAAAACGTTCTTTAAAAATGAGATACAAACGCGAAAGCTACTTTCATATCCCCCGTTCTGCGATATAGTTCTGCTCACCCTTTCGGGAGCGATTGAAAGCGCGGTACTCAAGGATTCAAAGGTACTTTCCGATATGCTTAGAGATAAAATAAACGGAGAATATAAGGGTGTCCCCGCAATATGCTACGGCCCCTTTGAAGCACCTGTTTATAAGCTCGACAGTAAATATAGAATCAGAATCGTGATAAAGACACGACTCAATAAGCAATCGCGCCAAATGTTTGCGGATATTTACAAAAGCTTTGGCAAGCGCAAGAAAAATGAGCCGATGCTCTCGGTTGACTTTAATCCGTCAGCTTTGTAAGGTTAGTTAAAATCAATTGTTCTTTTTTTGCAAAAAAGTCCCCTAAATCCGTAGCAAACCAACTGCCAACCAAATTGAAAGGAATAAAAAAACAATGGCAAAACTAAACATAGTAAAAGTCGGTGACGACGTTCTTCGCAAGAAATGCCGTCCCGTTGAAGAAATAACTCCAAAAATCATTCGCCTTCTTGACGATATGGCAGAAACGATGAGAAACGCAAACGGCGTTGGACTTGCCGCGCCACAGGTCGGCATTCTCAGAAGAATTGTTGTAATCGAGGTTGAGGAGGGCAATCTTATTGAGCTCATCAATCCGAGAATCATCGCCTATGCAGGCGAGCAGGAAGGAAGCGAGGGCTGTCTTTCCGTTCCCAATAAATGGGGCACTGTAAAGCGTCCTATGCACGTTACTGTTCGCGCCCTCAACCGTCACGGCGAGGAATTTGATATTACAGGTTCGGAGCTTTTGGCTCGCGCGCTCTGTCACGAGCTAGACCATCTCGACGGAAAGCTCTATATTGATATAGCAACAGATATAGAAACTGTCCCTGCCGAGAATTAAGGAGAAAAATATGAGAATACTTTTTATGGGAACACCTGATTTCGCGCTTTTTTCGCTCAAAGGACTTTGCGAAAACGGCTATAACGTTATCGGCGTGGTAACACAACCCGATAAACCCAAGGGCAGAGGATATGCTCTCACTCCCCCACCCGTAAAGGTTTATGCCGAGGAAATTGGAATACCCGTATATCAACCAAATTCACTCAAAACTGAGGAATTTGCTTCCCTTCTTGCAGAACTTGATCCCGAGCTTATAGCAGTTGTGGCATACGGCAAGATACTGCCTAAAAACGTGCTTGACTATCCAAAATACGGTTGCATCAACGTTCACGGCTCACTCCTCCCCGAATATCGCGGAGCAGCACCCATGCAGATGGCGATAATTGACGGCAAAAAAACAACGGGAATTACCACAATGTTTATGGCAGAGGGACTTGATACGGGAGATATGCTCCTTAAGGCAGAATGTGAGATCGCCGAAAACGATAATTTTGAGATCATTCACGACCGTCTCGGCGCGCTTGGAGCAGAGCTTCTTCGTAAAACCGTGGACGGACTTGCTAAAAACGAGATCACTCCCATTCCCCAAGACCATTCAAAAGCAACACATACCTCAAAAATAACCAAAGAGGATTGCCTTATAGACTTTTCAAAGGATGCCGACACAGTGCACAACCTTATAAGAGGTCTTTCGCCCATCCCCCTTTCGTTCACCCATACGCCCGACGGCAAGCTCCTCAAAATCGTTGAGAGCGAAATATGCGAGCGCGAGAGCGAAAACGAGGATTTTGGCAAGGTCATATCTCTTGAAAACGGAAAGATCCGCATCCTTTGCGCTCGCGGATCAATAAACGTCCTCAAGGTCCTTCCCGAAGGCAAGGGAAGAATGAGCGCGGCGGATTTCATTCGCGGCAGAAAAATAAGCGAGGGTGACGTCCTCAAATAAAATGAGAAAGGAAGGAATAAAATATGTTTTATCCTTATTTCTATTTTGACCCAACGATGATACTTTTGCTCCCCGGCATAATCATCGCGCTTTGGGCATCTATCAACGTAAATACCACCTTTAACAAATACAACCGTGTACTCAGCAGACACGGTCTTACCGGCGCGCAGGTTGCCGAGAGAGTTTTGCACCATCACGGCATCTATAATGTTCGCATCGAGCGCGTTTCGGGCAATCTCTCCGACCACTATGATCCGAGAGCAAACGTTATACGCCTTTCTGATTCGACCTATAATTCAACAAGCATCGCGGCTGCGGGCGTTGCCGCTCACGAGGCAGGACACGCGGTACAGTACGCGCAGAACTACGCACCCATCAAGATGAGAGCTTCAATAGTTCAGCTTTGCAATTTCGGCTCTCCAATGGCATTCGTTTTTGTGATTCTCAGTCTTTTCGTAACGGAGCAGATGGCAAGTATGTTTATTCTTATAGCTATTGTACTCTATTCGCTCGCAACAGTATTTCAGCTTATCACACTCCCCGTTGAGTTTGACGCCTCTCGCCGCGCAATCGTCTCACTTGAGGCAACGGGACTTTATGGTGCAGATGAGCTTGACGGCTCAAGAAAGGTGCTTCGCGCAGCGGCTCTCACCTACGTTGCGGCACTCATCTCGTCAATACTCTCTCTCTTGCGCTTCGTCCTCATCGTAACGGGCGGCAGAAGAAGACGCTAAAACAGTAATATGGAAAGCAAGAAAAATGCACGCGCCCTCGCGCTTGACGTTCTCATTCGCTGCGAGAGTGGCGGATACTCAAACATCGCGCTTGACACAGCTATCAAGCGTAACGATCTTTCAAGCGCCGACCGCGCTCTCATTACCGCCCTTGTTTACGGCGTTATTGAAAGAAAAATCACTCTTGATCATATCATCTCCTCTCTTTCATCCATTCCAAACAGCAAAATTGAGAGGGATACAAGAAATATTCTAAGAATGGGACTTTATCAGCTCATCTATATGGAGAAGATACCTAACCACGCGGCTATAAATGAAACCGTTAATCTTTGCAACAAGCGTTCAAAGGGATTTGTAAACGCTATTTTGCGAAATTATCTTCGCGAGGGCGATAAGATTATCTTCCCCGACGAGAGCGACAAAATAAAGCATCTCTCAATCACCTATTCGGTAGGCGAGGAGCTTGTAGCGACTTTGCTTGATGCCTATTCCTTTGACGAATGTAAAAATATGCTTGCCGCATTTTCGGCAAAAACTCCCATAACCCTTCGCGTAAACAATCTCAAAACTACGCGCGATAAAATTTTGTCGGAGCTTGATGGTGCGACCTTGACAAAATATTCACCCGACGGCATCATACTTGAAAGCGCCGCGGTCAGCGAGCTTGATTGCCTTAAGGACGGCAGAGTTACCATTCAGGACGAGGCATCGCAGATATGCGTTCGTGCTCTCGGTGCAAAACGTGGAGACAGAGTTTTTGACGTCTGCGCGTGCCCCGGTTCAAAGAGCTTCGGCGCGGCAATGACTATGGACAACGAAGGCGAAATTCTTGCCTTTGATATACACGAAAACAAGCTCTCCCTTGTAACAAAGGGTGCAGAAAGACTCGGCATCTCGATAATCTCTACTCGCGCACACGATGCGCGCAAGCCGATCGAGGAGCTTTTTGACAGCGCGGACAGAATAATCTGCGACGTTCCCTGCTCCGGCTTCGGAGTTATTGGCAAAAAACCCGAAATTCGCTACAAGAATACGAAAGAGTGCGAAAATCTCCCCAAAATTCAGTACGATATTTTGGAAAACGTTTCAAAATATCTAAAGGTCGGCGGAACGCTCGTCTATTCGACCTGCACCGTCCTGCCCCAAGAAAACGAAAATAATATCGAGAGATTTCTCGAAAACAATAAAAATTTTGAGCTTGTCCCCTTCTTTGTCGGCGAGCTTGAGGTTAATAGCGGAATGATAACTCTCCTTCCGCACGTACATCACACGGACGGATTTTTTATAGCGAAATTGGTTAGAAGGAATTAGTTTACTACGAACCGCTCAATACGGAACCCCCGAAACGAGTGGAGTCGAGTTTTGGGGATTCACGGTGCTTTTTCTCGAAAAAGAACATATATCTAAACACAAACTAACCACTCATAAACCATCCCGAAAGGAGGACACAAAAATGCAAAATCTCTTGAATTTTACATACGAGGAGCTTGAGAACTATATAGTTTCTCTTGGTGAAGCAAAATTTCGCGCAAAGCAGATATTTTCGCCGATGCACAAGGGCATATCGCCCGCGGACTTGACAAATCTTTCCTCAAAAACAAAGGAAAAGATATTTGAAAATGCAAAATACTCACTGCCAAGGATAAGAAGAAAGCTCGTGTCCGCCCTTGACGGAACGGTAAAATATCTTTTCGAGCTTGACGACGGCAACTGCGTTGAAAGCGTAGTTATGAAATACGAGCACGGCACAACTATATGCATCTCCTCACAGATCGGATGCAGAATGGGATGTGCATTTTGTGCATCCACGATCGGTGGCAAGGTGCGCGATCTTGAAGTATGTGAGCTTCTCGGTCAGATAATTGCGGCGCAGCTCGACCTTGGCGAACGAATCGACGGCATCGTAATGATGGGTATCGGCGAGCCGCTTGATAACTACGATAACGTAATCAAATTTTTGCGACTTGTTGGACACAAAGAAGGACTGAATATCGGTTATAGACACATTTCCCTCTCCACCTGCGGTCTTGTTGATAAAATATATAAGCTCGCAGAGGAAGATTTTCAAATAACCCTCTCCATCTCACTTCACGCATCGAGTGACGAGATAAGAAGCAAGATAATGCCTGTAAACAGAAAATGGGGCGTTGACGAGCTTCTTGACGCCTGCAAGGCATATTTTGACAAAACGGGAAGAAGAATTTCCTTTGAATACACACTTATAGCAGGCGAAAACGATAGCGAGGAAAACGCTCTCGCGCTTGCAAAAAAATTAAATTCCAAATTAAGAACGAGAAACAGCACCATGCCGATACACGTAAATCTCATTCCCGTCAATCCCGTAAAGGAACGAGATTTCAAAAAGAGCGGCAAGGCGGAGATAAGAAAATTCGCCAAGGTGCTTGAGGATAAGGGCATTCGCGCGACCGTGAGAAGAACGCTCGGCGCGGATATTAATGCATCCTGCGGACAGCTTCGCAGAGATGAAATGAAGAAAGAAAGCAACGGCTGAGGATGAATCAATGAATATTTACGGATTGACCGACAGAGGTCTTTTAAGAGAAGCAAATGAGGACTGCATAGGCATCACTTGCTTAAAAAACGGAATAAGCATCGCAGTCGTTTGTGACGGCATGGGCGGAGTTGCAGGCGGCAAGATAGCATCCGCACTCGCAGAGGAAGCGTTTATGAGCTCTATGGTAGAATTTGCAGAGGGTCTTGACCGAGCAAAAATTGATAGCCGCAAACTCAAAAATGCGATCAGGGTGAGCATCGAAAAAGCAAACGCCGCAATAATAGAGAATGCAAGAGAAAACCTTTCCCTTTTTGGCATGGGTACAACTCTCAATGCAGTGGTTTATTGCGAATCAAAGTCGCGCGCTTACTGTACAAACGTGGGCGATAGCCGTCTTTATATGATAGCAAACGGCAAAATAAAGCAGCTCAGTAAGGATCATTCCTACGTTCAGATGCTTGTTGACAATAAGGAAATAACCAAAGAAGAGGCGGCTCATCATCCCAAGAAGAATCTCATCACAAAGGCACTTGGTATCAAGGACGAGATAGAACCCGACATTTTTGACGTGAAGGCATCTCAAAAAAAGGATTGCTATTTTCTTCTCTGTTCGGACGGTCTTCACGGACTCGTGAGCGAGGACAAGCTCATGAGTGTGGCTGTGTCCAAAACAAGTATAGAAGAAAAAGTATTCACTTACATAAAGCTCGCAAACGAGGCAGGCGGCAACGATAATATTTCCGTCATTCTTCTCAACACCAAGGAAACGGAGGTGGACGGATGAAAAATTTCGATAGCTTCATAGGTCAGACATTTGAGGGAAGATATACCATCGTCAACGTTATCGGTATAGGCGGAATGGCAACTGTTTACGGCGCATACGATCAGGTAAGCGGACGCTCCGTAGCCATCAAGATGATGAACAAGAAGATGGAGCATAACGCGCGCCAGATCAAGCTCTTCGTAAACGAATCTACTGCGCTCAGTCTTCTTTCCCACCCAAATATCGTGCAGGTCTATAATACCGTTATAACCAATAGTACAAAATATATCATTATGGAGTACGTTGAGGGTATTACACTCAAAAAGCACATCGACCACCGCGGTGCACTCCCCGAAAGAGAGGTCATCTATTATGCCTCACAGATACTTTCGGCACTTGATTACATACATTCACGTGGAATAGTTCACTGTGACATCAAGCCGCAGAACATCATTTTGCTCCCCAACGGAAGCATCAAGGTTGCGGACTTCGGTATCGCGCGCCTTGACGCAATGCTCGACCGATCGGCTGAAAAGAGCGACACCGCGCTCGGCACAGTATATTACGTGAGTCCCGAGCAGGCGCAGGGCAAAACTCCTCAGGCGCAGAGCGACATCTATTCGCTCGGTGTTATGCTTTATGAGGCGATGACCAACCGTCTTCCCTTCTGTCACGAAAGCACCGACGAGGTTGCAAGAATGCAGATAAACAAGGAGCCAATTCCGCCCAGCGCATACCGTCCCGACATATCGGTCGGTCTTGAGCAGATCATCCTTCGCGCGATGGAAAAAAGCACTAAAAACCGCTATGCCTCCGCACAGGAAATGCTCACAGATATTCGCGCACTCAGACAAAATGAAAAAACGGTGTTCGGCAGTGATAAAAAATCCAGCCGTTACCGCATCATAAACCGCAAATTCCACGCGGATCTGCCTAACGTTTCCAACAGAAACGTGTTCCCCTTGAGTGAAAAGGGAGAGGGCTTTGCAAACTCGCAGAATGCATTTGGCAAAAACGGATCGGCATCCGGCCCATTCGAGCCAAAAAGAAGCCAAAGACCCTCAGCGCTCCTCAGAGCCGCACAGTCGCAGAACACCATGATAGCTGCTCAGGATCTCCATCGCAATACAAATCCTCAAAAGCGTCATTCGGGTCCTCTTCCCCAATCGGAAAGAAGAAATGAAGCGGTTCGCGAAAGAAAACCCATCCCAAGTCAAGAGGATAAGCATATCAATTCACCCGACATACTCTCCGTAATGCTCGGCGTAATCGCTTCCCTTGTGATAGTCATCCTTCTTGCGCTCGGAATTTGGTTTATAATCTCTCCAAACAATATGATGCACGAAAACCCAACATATTCTATAAATGAAACCACATATTCTATAACAGAAACGGAAGATCAATGGAATACAGAACACACGGAAAAATTCTGAAGGGCGTTGGCGGTCTTTATACGATCAAGCTCATAAATGAACAATCTCATAAGAGCTTGTTCGATACTCCCTCTCCGCTCGCATCCAAGCTTATCGCATGCAGTGCAAGCGGCTCCTTCAGACATAACCATATAAAACCCCTCGTGGGCGACAACGTAGAGATAGTCTATACGGATCATTCTCTCGAAACAACTGATGCAAAGAACAACGACATAAGAATAAGCGATATTATCGAGCGTAAGAATGAGCTTATCCGTCCACCAATGGCAAATCTTGACGTTATGTTCATTTCAATGGCTGCGGCATCTCCCGCGCCCGTTCTCCCCACTATAGATAAGCTCATCTGCATCGCAGAGCATAATGATATCGAACCCGTGATCATCATTGGAAAATGCGATCTCGCGCCCGAATATGCCAAGGATTTGCAGAAAATATATCAAAAGGCGGGATATGAGGCATTCGTCCTCAGCGCTAAAACGGGAGAGGGTACGGACGCGATAAGAGAATACGTCAACACCAAGCTAAACGGCAAAACGAGTGCCTTCGCAGGCGCTTCAGGTATCGGAAAATCCACGCTTCTCAACGCGCTCTTTCCCGAACTCTCCCTCACTACCAACACGATAAGCGTTAAGATTCAGCGCGGACGCCACACCACTCGCCACGTTGAGCTATATCCTATAAACGATAATGAGGATACGGGATACATAGCAGATACCCCAGGATTTTCACTCCTCGATTTTGAGCGCTTTAATTTCTTTGATAAAGAGGACCTCGCCTATAATATGCGAGAATTTCGCAACTATATCGGACTTTGCCGATACACCAAATGCTCACATACCAAAGAGGAGGGCTGTGCAATACTTGAGGCAGTGAAAAACGGCGAAATTTCAAAATCTCGCCACGATAGCTTCCTCGAAATCTACGCATCCCTTAAAAATAAAAATAAGTGGGATAATAAATAATTATGAAAAAATTATTCACTGCCATACAAAAAAATGATTTACAAGCAGTTAAAGCATTGCTTGATAACTGTCCCGAGCTTATCTTTTGCGCTTCACAAGGAACACCTAAAAAGTACGAGGGTCAATCTCCTTTGCAGGTAGCACTAAAAGCTTCAAGCTCCGAAATCATTGATCTTTTATTAGAATATCATCCTGACGTGAACTTTATAGAGGATGAGTCCTGTGCAAACCAATGGCGAGCTCCTGTAATTCACGACGCAATTAACCGTGCAATTATATATAGTCGTTGGAATGTCAACCATCCGGATGGTATTGAGGTAGAAAACACCAAAGAGAAATCAGATGATGCATTCACTATTCTTCAAAAGCTCATTTCACTCGGTGCAGATGTTAATGCAAAGGATTCCTACGGAAATGCTTGCATAGATAGAGCTTGTTTGCAGGCGCGTCAGATATTACCCATAAAGGGGAGTAATGATCGCGTGCTTACCCCCGAATTACGTTTTGATATTGCCCGTATTTTTAATCTTCTTATCGTCAACGGAGCTGATATGAATTATATCGCACCGAACGCTTTTGGAAGAACATATATAGAGCAATATAAAAATGAAGTTGTCGAAGAGTTCTTGCACCTATGAAAGAATATAATCAAGCCAATGTAAAAATCGCAAGAATTTTACGAAAAAACATGACTAGGCACGAAAGAAAGCTTTGGTATTTGTTTTTGAATAAATATCCTGTAAAATTTCAAAGGCAAAAGCCTATAGGCGATTACATAGCGGATTTTTATTGCGCCAAAGCAAAACTGATTATTGAACTTGATGGTTCAGGACATTATATACCGGATCAAGTTTTAAATGATCGCATTCGTACCGAACGCTTGGAAGAAATGGACTTAACAGTTATAAGAATTAACAATTTAGATGTAGATGGAAATTTTTATAATGTCTGTCAATATATTGATACAATTGTTAAGTGCTCTCTCCCTCAGTCTGCTTCGCAGACAGCTCCCTCCTCAGAGGGCGCCAAGTGATGGTGCTAGCTTTTTTGATATACAAACAAATCTTATTTTGCTATAACTCTATAATTTTACAAAGAAATTATATCAAACTCTCGCCTCCCTCTGTCGAGGGAGGGGGACCACAATGTGGTGGTGGGAGAGATTGCTTACTAAAACTATCTTAACGGAGAATTTATGAAATCATACATTTTCATCGGCGGAGAGGTGGATAGAGGCGCGATTGAGTCGCAGATAAAGGATGACGCGCTCGTTATTGCCGCGGATTCGGGTTACGATAACGCCAAAGTGCTCGGTCTTGCTGAGCGATGCGATTTTGTGGTGGGCGATTTTGACTCCACCAAGGAGCGCGCATTTTGCTCGCGCGCTAAAATCATTCGTGTGCCCTCCGAAAAGAACGAAACGGACACCGAGCTTGCAATAAATACAGCACTTGAAAACGGAGCGGACGAGCTCTATATCGTAGGCGGACTTTCGGGACGCCTCGACCACACGCTTTCAAATCTATATCTGCTCGAAGCCCTTTCAAAGAGCGGAGCTTCTGCCGTCATCTGCGACGGAAGAAATCGCGTGCGCTACCTCAAGGAACGCTCGTCATTTCTTATTCCAAGAAGCGATTACAAATATTTTGGACTCATCTCATTAGAAAAGAAAACAAAGGGAGTTTCTATAGAGGGCGCGAAATATCCGCTTAAAAATGCTACTCTCAAACGAGGCACTTCCCTTGCCATTTCAAATGAGGTAATTGAAAATTTTGCTATGGTTTCCTGCAAAAAAGGCGGACTTTTCGTCATTGAAAGCAAGGATTTATCAAAATAAAGCCACCCTTCATATACTGAAATTGACTACATAGTCAATTTCTTTATCGAGGTGTCTTTATGAAGATCGTGCTTTACAAAACTCCGACACTCATTTCAGCACTACTGCGAAAAATATTTGGAATTAAAAAGCAAAAAACATAGTATGGGCGCCCTTTGGGCGTCCACTATAAATTGGGATTTAGCGGTGAGTTTAAAAAGTTAGTTTATGTTAGGATAAATGTTCTTTTTCGAGAAAAAGAACCAAAAAGCTTTTTAATCAGCTTCGCGGCAAAACTTCGCGCAAATTGTGTCACGCGAACCTTGTTCACGTGTCACATAACGATTTTCTCGGCATTTTAACAGGCGCCTCGAAAATCTATAATTTGCTACCCAAACTAACTATTTCTTTGTTAGCGCAGACTTTATTATATGGTACAAAGTAAGTAAATTTTAGAAAATTGCTCCGTAGGAGTGATTTTCGTAGTACGGTCAGTGAAATACTTGTCGAAAACTTGTTTTCGTAAAAGGATTTTAGTGAGCGTACCGATAATTCGCTTGTGAATTATCGAAATTTTACGCAAAATCAGCTCAAGCCCAAGCGCACAAACCGCACGGCGACTGGGTGAAGCCGCTTTAAAAAGGTTTTTGCCTACTTTTTTCTCAAAAAAGTAGGAGCCCAAGCGGCTTGAGCGGTTCGTAGTAAACTAACTGCGCGCTAAATCCCAATTTGCACAATCAACTTAACACAAAATTCAAAGTGAAAGGGAGGATTGATAAGATGAAAAAGTGATGCAAACGTTAAAAAGCCGATAACGGAGCTAAAGAAAATTTGCAGACAGGGAGAACTTATTACTCTTGCAGAGGAGTATATAAGAGGATGTAAATTATCGGGCGACGAGGACGGTGGCAAAAAGCGGGTGGGCAGATTCCCGAATATTGCGGGCTTTGCGCGTATGCTCGGCGTTGGAGTTTCGACACTCAAAAAGGTGCAGGGACGTTGGCCCGAGCAATACAGTGCGATGCTTGCTCTGTTTGAGGATGAGGCACTGAATTCTGACAGGAGTGCAACGTTGCTGAATGCCTATTTCAAGGAGCGTCTTGAATTTGGAGAGAAAAATGAGGGTGGCGCGTCCTTGGGAGTGGGTGATGTTCGGCTCATCTTTGAGCATGATATTGAAGAGGACGGTGCATGAGCGAGAAGCAAGTTATCAAAATAGGAGGAAAGCCAAGTCAAAGGCAAAAGGAGTTTTTTGCATCCAAGGCGAAATATACTGCCTATGGAGGTGCACGCGGCGGTGGCAAATCGTGGGCGCTTAGGCGGAAGCTCGTTGGACTTTGTCTCAACTACAAGGGCATTCGGTGCTTACTTATAAGGCGCTCTTATGCTGAGCTTAAATCCAATCATTTATCTCCGTTGCTTGCAGAATACGGTGCGATACTAAGATACAGCGAAAGCGACAAGACCGTCTATTTTAACAACGGCAGCTCCATCATTCTTGGATATTGTTCAAGCGAAAGGGATACGCACAGATATCAAGGTCAGGAATATGACATCATCGCCATAGACGAGGCAACGCAGCTTAGCGAATATCAGTTTTCTATTTTCAAGGCCTCATTGCGAGGAGTCAATGATTTTCCTAAGCGCATATATCTGACCTGCAATCCCGGTGGTATTGGACACGCATGGGTAAAGCGGCTCTTTATTGACAAGAATTTTCATCCCAACGAGGATCCGCTTGAATACAAATTCATTCCCGCACTCGTCTATGATAACGAGGCGTTACTGAAACAAGATCCTTCCTATATTGAACAGCTCAAGGCACTGCCGTCACGCTTGCGCGACGCTTGGCTCAACGGACGTTGGGACGTATTTGAGGGGCAGTTCTTTTCGGAGTTCAGCGAGGAGAAGCACGTTATCGAGCCCCATGCTATTCCAAATAAAGCAAAGCGCTTTCTGGCGTTTGATTACGGCTTTGACATGCTCGCGGCGCTACTTGTTTCAGTTGATGCGGAAGGAGATATGTATATCGAATCCGAGCTTTGCTGTCCGAATCTTACGCTCGGTGAGGCAGGAGAGAGGTTAGCTCGGTTTATTGAAGGCATTGATGTCGAATATGCCGTCGCTTCGCCCGACCTATGGAACCGCCGTCAAGACACGGGTAAGAGCGGATTTGAGATAATGCAGGCAATTCGTGGAATGCCCCCAATGGTAGCCGCGGATGACAGACGAGTCCCCGGTTGGCGCGTGTTAAAGGAATATCTTTCCTTGCGAGAGGGCAAGCCAAGTTTGTTTATTTCAAGCCGCTGTCGGACTTTGATCAATTCTATGCAAACTTTACTGTGCGATAAAACACGCGCAGAGGATGCCGCAAGCGAGCCACATTCCGCAACTCACGCGCCCGAGGCGTTGAGATACGCGGTGCTGAGCCGATTTGACGGCGCGCATGAGATTGAAGAGGAGCTTCCGTTTTCATTTCCAAAAAGAAAACCTTCATTCTGGGGTTAAATCACAGTGCAAAAAAATATAAAAGAAAGGATCAAGATGAACAACTCATTAAGTAAGACCTGGCTTCAGTATGAAGCAGGCAAGGAGTACAAAAGAAGAATCGGGCTCTATCAAACCGTAAGGCAAAACGAGCGATTTTATCGCGGCGATCAGTGGTATATGATCCCCTCCGGTGATCTTCCGCGTCCCGTTTTCAACGTGGTAAGGCGAGTGGTGGATTATTTGACCTGCTCGGTGACACCTGAGAAAGTATCAATCAATTATACGGATGAAAAAATTCCGTATCTTGAAACTCTGGGAAGGGAAAAAGCTACGAAAATTGCCGCTATGCTAAACGCGAACACTCGCTACCGTTGGGAGAAAACGGGAATGGCAAGAAAGCTCTATTCACTTGTTGCGGATGCCGCTATATCGGGTGACGGCGTGCTTTATTCCTATTGGAAGGCGGATGAGGATGGCGATGGCAGCTATGAGGGAGATATTGTTACGGACGTTATAGACAACGTAAATCTTTTCGTTGCCGACGTCAATAAGAACGATATTCAATCTCAGGAATACATTATTCTATCCGGCAGAGCGAGTGTATCTTCCTTGAAGCGTGAAGCACGTGCAAACGGCATGAACGAGAGTGCAGTCGCGAGAATCGTTGCAGATAAAATCGACGATTTTGAGAGAGGAGGCGATCACGCTGCGTTTGAGCTTGAGGGAGATGATGAGGAAAAGGCAACTTATCTTATCAAATTCTGGCGCGAGAATGGCACAGTATGCTTTGAAAAGAGTGTACGTGAATGTGTTATTGCAAAAGGCAAAACACCGTGCAAACTTTATCCCGTTGCATATTTCAACTGGTTCCCAACCAAAAATAGTTTCCACGGTACAAGCGTTGTGTCGGGTATGGTACCCAATCAAAAGTATATAAACCGTGCATACGCGATGGTGATGAAGCATATGAGCGACACGGCGTTCTCAAAGGTCATTTATGACAAATCCAAGATCCCTGAGTGGAGTAACGAGGTGGGTGAGGCGATTGCGGCACACGGCGGTGCGAACGTTGCGGATGCCGTAACAGTGCTTGGCGTGGGCAAGCTTCAGGACAAGTATCTTGAATTTCTTGACAACGTTATCTACACCACAAAGGAGCTTTGTAATGCGACTGAAACCGCACTTGGTAACGTTACTCCTCAAAATACGAGCGCAATACTTGCCATTCAGGAATCATCAAAGGTGCCCTTAAAGCTGGTGCGCGCCGCGCTTTATCAGTGCATCGAGGATCTTGCAAACATCTGGGCGGATATGACGCTCGGATATTATGCATCGGATAGACTTTTGCCCATGCTTGAAAAGAGTGGGGAATATCACGCCGAGGCAATGCTCATGGGAGAGGGTGATAACGTAAGACTTAAGGCACTTGTGGACGTGGTTGACGTGAGCACATATAGCTCATCTGTGACGATCTCGATACTTGACAAGCTGCTTGATAGTGGCAAAATTACTCTTGAGCAGTATATCGCGAGAATACCTCAGGAATATATTGAAAATCCAAATGATCTTGTGGAAGGAGGCAGAGCAAATGGATGAATTAAATGAAGCCGTGCTTGAAAACGGGGAATGCGTTGAGCTTGAAAATTCAACTGATTCCGAGCTTGAAAATGATATATCAAGCGAAGAAGTAACTGAAGAATCAAAGAATGACGAAATCTCTATGCTTCGCGCAGAGCTTGAGGATTTGCGTGCCAAGCTGCTTGAAAAGGAGCAGATTGAAAGAGCTGAATCAAGGATGCAAAGAGAGCTTTCCGAATTTGAAAATTATTTTCCCGATGTGTCTCTTGAAGAGATCCCCGACGAGGTTTGGCAAAAGGTAAGGGTGGGCGCGTCACTTTCTTCACAGTATTCACTGTTTCGCAGAAGGGCTGAGCTCGAAAAAAGAAGAATAAGCGATTTTAATGAAAAAAATCGCAAAATGAGTGCAGGTGCCGCAGGACACGGTGAAGGAGAAAAATATTATTCTCCCGCCGAGGTCAAGCGAATGAGCCCTGCACAGGTAAAGACGCATTACGATGAGATAATCGAATCAATGCGTCATTGGAATTAATTAAAGTTAAAAAAAGAAAGGAAAAATATTATGGCAATTACTAATTTTATTTCTACCGTATGGAGCGAAAATCTTTTAAAGAAGCTTGATCAAAAGTACGTTGGTGTTCTCAACTGTAATAGAGAATATGAGGGCGAAATCAAAAACAAGGGTTCAAGGGTTAAAATCTGCGGTTTGTCGAACGTTATGATTTCCGATTACACTAAAAACACGGATATGAATGCGCCCAACACGCTTTCAGATTATGAATGTACCCTTGAAATTAACCGTGCAAAGTATTTCAATTTCCAAATTGACGATATTGAAAGAGCGCAGGCAAGTCCCAAACTTATGGATTACGCAATGGCTAATGCGGCAAACGCTCTTGCAAACGAGGCGGATAAGTACGTTTATTCTCTTCATGACAACTGTGACTATATTCGCACTTTTGATGCCACATCAGGAAATAGCATCATTAATGAAATCATAGATACAAAAACCGCTATTATGAAAGAAAGCGGAGTGTCAAGTAACGACATCATTGTTGAGGTATCTCCTGAGGTTGCCGCAATTATCACAAAGGAAAAAATGGACATCGGCACGGATAATCATGAGATTCTTGAAACGGGATTGCTTGGCAGAGTGATGGGATGCAAGGTTTACGTATCCAATAATATCGCAATCAGTGATAACGGTGCTCACCAGTGCTTTGTACGTACTAAGAGAGCTATCGCATTTGCAGAACAGATCTCCGAGGTTGAGGCATATCGCCCTGAAAAGAGATTTGCGGATGCCGTTAAGGGTCTCCATCTCTACGGTGCAAAGGTTGTATATCCTGAGGAATTCTTTGTTATGAGCGTTAAGCTTGCATAAATAAGCTATGTATTGCAGAGATATACTTGATGGGGTATGGACTCACGTAAGGGACATCTACGTTCATCATTTTTATACTACTAAGGTCAAAACCGGCACGTCAAATGAAAATGAAAGCGTGGATGAAGAACTCAAAATGACGGGGTATGATGATCCTAAGTCGGAAACTAACATAAATATTAGAGCGAGCACAGGTGTCACTACTGAAACTGTAAAGGAAACGATTGAGAGGGAACATGATGATCAAACTTTGATGGATATAAGATATGAGCTTGAACAAAAGCTTCCTTATGCGCTTGCTACGGTGTGTTGCGATCTTGCTGAGTTGGATAGAATGTATAGAAAAAAGAAAAATCTTGATCTTCAAGCTTCTTTTTCTGAATATTTGCTTGACATTGGCGACGATTTTCCGCTCTGTGACAGATTCTTTTTTCCTTGTGTTATGTTTGTTGCTTCTATGGCACTTATTGACATCGATGATGAGAAAAGTGATGATTTCTATGATAAATATGCCACATCTGTGAGCCAAATAGCATCCGAGCTTCCGTTTGAGTGCGCTTCTACGGTCGAGAGATACCCTTATTAATAAAAAATTATTAATTAAATCCCGAGGCAAATGCTTCGGGATTTGATTTTTGAAAAAAATTTACAAAAAATGAAAAAAGTTCTTGACAATGATTTTTTGTTGTGCTATAATAACAAAGTCGTTGAGGATTTGACGGCATATGGAAGCATAGCTCAGTTGGGAGAGCATCTGCCTTACAAGCAGAGGGTCATAGGTTCGAGCCCTATTGTTTCCACCATTTTTTATAACTGCGGGCAGAGATGCAACGCAGTGAAGGAAAATGAATGCACGGAAGTGCATT
>JBGVNP010000024.1:0-2308 GCA_045125655.1 Eubacteriales bacterium
AGAACCTTGGATAAATCCCGCTTGGTCGAGTACATCGGCAGAGCGAGCAACAATACGATGAAGCGCGTCGATCACGCTATCGACGTGATTATGAAAACGAAAACCAAACATAACCACTACAAAAGATATAATCCCAACGAAAGGAGATAACAATGAATTTCAAAGAAGTATATCAGACGGTACTGAAGGACTATCCCGAAATAATGAGCGTGGAGGAAACGAGCGCGGCTCTCGGCGTAAGCACAAAGACCGTTTATAAAATGCTGAAAAACGGCACTATCCAAAATATGAAGGTCGGCAGATCGTACCGTGTTCCGAAGGTACATCTGCTTTCTTTTTTGAAAATCAATATGGCAAAGGCATAAAATAAAAATTTGCACATTGGACATTTGCAGCGCACCGTGATATAATGAGGGTGGTCAACGGCAAGTGTCCAATTCGTGCTACTACATTAAGGAGGTAATTATTATGGTAGCAGGACATCTGCAAGAGAAAAAAGGTTATTTTTATATGGTATTGAACTACACCGTGGGCGGTAAGCGCAAAACCAAGTGGATACCCACGGGATTGGTGGTGAAAGGCAACAAGAAAAAGGCTGAAGCATTGCTTTTGAAAACCCGACAGACCTATGTACCCGAGGTTGAGGAAGAAGCGGTGGAGCTTTCCGGCGAGATTATGTTCGTGGACTTTCTCGCAATGTGGCTTGAAATAGCCAAGAGCACAATCAAACTCACTACATACGCTTCTTATGCGGAAATGACGAATAAAATCATCATTCCTTATTTCAAGCCGTTGAAGCGTAGGCTCACCGAGGTAACGGCTGCTGATATTCAAAAATTCTACCTCGTTCAGCTTGAAAGAGTATCGGCTAACTCGGTCATCCACTATCACGCAATCATTCACAGAGCTATGAAATATGCGGTCAAAACAGACTTGATTATTTCCAACCCCGTGGATAAGGTGGACAGACCGAAGAAGAACGAATTTCAAGGCAGCTTCTACACCGAGGACGAGATACAAGACTTGTTTGAGGTGGCGAGAGGAACGAAGCTTGAATTGCCAATCGTATTGGCGGCGTTCTACGGACTTCGCCGTAGTGAGGTTCTCGGACTCAAATGGGATGCTATCGACTTTCAGCAGAATACCATCACCATCAAGCACACACTTACATCTTGCAAAATCGACGGCAAGAAGGTAGAAGTGGCGACCGACACGACGAAAACCAAGTCGAGCCGCAGAACACTCCCTTTGATACCTCAATTCAGAGCGTTGCTTTTGCAAAGATGGGAGATGCAGGAAGAATACAAGAGAGTATGTGGTAGCTGCTACAATACGAAATATCTTGAATATATCTGCGTCGATGAAATGGGCAATATCATTCCACCGAACTATTTGAGCGAAGCCTTTCCGAAGCTCCTTGCACGTCACGGTATGCGGCATATCAGATTTCACGATCTCCGTCACACCTGCGCGTCGATGCTTCTAAAGAACGGTGTACCGATGAAGCAAATTCAAGAATGGCTTGGACACTCTGATTTCAGCACAACAGCAAACATCTATGCACACTTAGACTACAACTCCAAACTCAACTCCGCCGAAGCTATGGTGACGGGAATGAGGGCGGCTCTGACCACGGTTTCATAAGTCAAAAAAAGGCGAAAAAAATGAGCCTGCAAATTGACTTTGCAGGCTCGGTGTGGCGGAGAGAGAGGGATTCGAACCCTCGTGAGATTGCTCTCAAACGCATTTCGAGTGCGCCCCGTTATGACCACTTCGATATCTCTCCGTGTTTATTTTAGCTCTCTACTGTTCTTATTCAACCTCGGAAATTGGAGAGAACAGTAGGAGAGAACTAACGTATTAAGTTTTATTTGAACTGCGGAAAACCCTTATAAATCAAGGGATTTAAGGTGGGAGGTTCCAAAGTGACTACAAAATTTCGAGTCGAGACCGTTATGACCACTTCGATATCTCTCCGTGTATTTTTAGCTCTCTACTGTTCTTGTTCAACCTCGGAAATTGGAGAGAACAGTAGGAGAGAACTAAGCTATTAAATTGTATTCGCTCCGTGCGAAACCCTTATAAATCAAGGGATTTAAGGTGGGAGGTTCCAAAGTGACTACAAAATTTCGAGTCAGTCCCGTTATGACCACTTCGATACGCTTCCTTATAAAATTGGGTTGCCATAAGGCGACCTTGTGCATTATAGCACACTTTTTTGGAAAAAGCAATAGGGTAAAAGCAATTTTTTTGAAAAATTTCAAATATTTTTGCCGAGAATAATGGGTGACATTTTTTGTTTTTGTCG
>JBGVNP010000025.1:0-12885 GCA_045125655.1 Eubacteriales bacterium
AGTTCCCGGCGTGTGATAGAGGTCGCTCATATAAAGAAAAGGCGTTTTGCGAGGCAGTGGCATATCTTCACTCGCATGAGCCTTGCCCGACTTGGTTCTTCCGTCAATAGGCTTCTTTGCATTCTTCGGGATCATCCAAGAACGACCGAAACGGGTTGCTCCCTCGATCTTGCCCTGCGCACAAAGTGCCTGCACACCTCGCTCGGAAAGCCCCCATATTTTCGCCACTTCACATATCTTTAAGTACTCCATTTTACACCTCGAAATACCAATTTTGTATCCTTCGTTTATCCGCACAATACAAGGCACATATACTGCGGAAATCCGCACAATATTATACAACTTTTTTTCGGATTTGTCAATCCGTTTTTGAGAGGTTAGGACGGTTTTTAATCGAAAAGGCATCTGAGGTTAATTTCCGATGCCTGAAATATGTATTAGAGGGTGATTCCAAATCGATAAGGATTCTCTTTCAGATAGTGTGACATATAATCTATAAGCCACTCCCTTGTGGTATAGACTCCGTTTTGGGTGCGGAGATAATGCAGACCGTCATCCTTGCTCATCCATTTTCGGATCGAGCTACTTGCACAGCATACGAGCGAGGCGGCTTGTGTGGTTGTTAGCACGGTTGGCTTTTCACTCCACTCGGCTCGCAACTTGATTTTTAGCTCCGTAATGGTTGTTTGGCTGATGTATATATTTTCTTCCGCAATTTCCTATGAGTGTTTTTTCATTGAGAATATTCCCATGGGAACAGAGGGGGGGCTGTTCCCTCAGAGTATTTCACGATGTATTTGATCAGCTCGCTTCTCGACACGGCATACTGCCGTGTTTTCTTCTCCCCAATGTGACATTCGATGTGTCCGTTTTGAAGAAGCCACGCGGTTTTGCGTTTGCTTATGCGAAGAATGGTTCGAACCTGATCGAGAGAGAGAATTTCGGGATAGTTGCTTTTGATTTCTTTTATGTCGATCATCATGTGCAATCCGTTTCCTGTACCGTATAGTGGCGATGGACTTGCTTGTCACAGTTGTCGGCGAGAAATTCTATGAGGTCTATTTTGGCGATTATGTATCTTCCTTGATAGATAAACGAGCGTATTTTCTTGTCCTTGATCATCTGATATATTTTGTTTCTCCCATATGGCGAACACCGTATTACTTGGGCAGGTGACATGATCTCCGGGGCGCGAGAGAGCATTCTTTCAAGCTCTGCAATTTTTTCTTCACGTGTCATTTTTTCGTTTCCTTTTTATTGTTATTAGGCAGACGAATAACGCACAAAACATACGAACGCAGAGAGAAAACAGAACGGTGTACTGTTTTTGAACGGTGACCGAAGATTTTTGCAAAGCATTTTCTCTAAGATTTTGCTTATTGCTTTGCAAAAATCAAGAGCGACATCCCCCATCCTCCGCCAAAGCAAAAAAGCATTCTCGTAAGAGAGTGCTTTTTACTTTGTCCGAAAAATAATATTGCTCTTTAATAGATTACAAAAGTATGGTATAATACCATATCATTTCTGTTTTTAAATAAAAATCGGCAGAAAGGATGGATTATCAAATGACAATCTTAAGCACCCACAACAAATCAAGCACGGTATCTACTAAAAAGGGACGCAACGGACTAATTGATTTATATAGATTTTTGCTGGCATTAGTCGTGGTAAAAAGCCACGGTCTTTTTGTGATTAGTAGCCCGTATTTTGGTCCGGGATGCGTATGTGTGGAATTTTTCTTTGTTCTCAGCGGATTTTTGTTTATGTCCTTTTTGCAAAAAAGCAAGGATCAACCTATCAAGGAAAGTCTTTTGAAGCTATATAAATCAAGGGTTTTGCCCTTAGCAATTCCACTCGTTATAGGACTTGTAAGCAATATCATTTGTAATCTGATTACCAAAGAGTTTAATTTATGGGGTTATCTTTGGTATATAAAGGTTATGTTAGTAGAAATGATGGGTTTGATTTTTTTACGAAAGCGCATCAAAAACGATCGCACCTTTACGCTCACCATTGTTATCATAATGGTTATTGCGTTAGTGCTTAAGTTTTCGGGCTTGTTATATTCGTTTGGTTATGCTCGAGGAGCATCGAGCATCCCGGCCGGTATGCTTATAGCTATGCTCCCCAAATGGAAACCCAGAAACAAATGGATAATATTGCTTCCTCTTATCCCTGTCTTTCTTTCTTGCTTTAGTATTGTTTGCTTCAATCTCGGTGATGTTGAATGGTTGGGTATTCGAATTCCCGAGTTGATATTGGATAATATTTTGTATCCCGCCCTTATATACCTTTCCTTTTGCCTTGAATTTAAATGCAAGTTTTTCAGTTATCTTGGGGCATTAAGCTTTGGTTTATATGCATTCCAATGTCCTGCAGATTTGCTTCGAACCTTAGGTATCAAAAGCGTTTGGGTTTTATTTGTATTTATTGTTTTGGCAACTGTATTAGAGGATGGTGGAAAACGTTTTATAAAGCATATTCGCAACAAACACAATATCACGTAATAAAAGTCCCGAAGAAAAGTTCTTCGGGACTTTTTTGATTTCTTTTAATTACACGCTTCTAAAGCCCTTACCGATGATCTCGGAGCTGGTTGTGATAACGATGAATGCGTTTTCATCAATCTTTTTGATTGCCGCGCGGAGCTTGATTGCCTCATATCTGCGGCAAACGGTGTGCACCATTCCTTTTTTGGTTTGGGTATAAGCTCCGATAGCGTCGGAAACTGTAACACCGTGGTGAAGGGTATTCATTATGTATTCGGAAACGAGCTCGGTCTTATCTGTAATAACCACGAAATACTTGCACGAATTGAAATTATCAATAACGCTATCAATTATGAAAGCATTTGCGAAAAGACCTACGAGGGAAAGGATCGCACGCTCAACGCCGGGCAAGAAAAATATTGAGCCGCACGCGATGAAGGTGTTGACGTAAAGAACCGCTCTTCCTACGTCAACGTTGGCGTATTTTTGTAAGATAAGCGCCATAATATCCATACCGCCGCTTGATGCGCCTGCATAGAAGATGATGGCTGTGCCGATGGCGTAAATAAGAATACCCACGCAAAGCTCCATAAAGATTTCGTCCGTCAAGGTTCCGTTAGTGAAGGGAAGTGATGAACGGGGAAAGACCTCTTCAAAAATGAGCATCAAGCTGGAATATCCCAAGCTGCAATATACCGTCCACATGCCCGTCATTTTGCCGAGGAAGATAAATCCCATAACAAGCATAAGAATATTAAGGCATATGAGCCACTGTGACGTGTTAAGCACGGGAAGAGCCGTGCCTAGAATGGTCGCAAGACCGGTCATTCCGCCTGTAACGAATCGATTTGGTACTAAAAAGAAATAAGTGGCGCAGGCAATCAAAACGATGCCCGCGTTCATATACATCCAATTTTTGAATTTAATCATAACATCCTCAAAAAGCACTCGTCTTGACCGCGGTCAAGCAGGGTGAAAAAAGTTAGCCAAGCAATACTTGCTTAGCGATATGATTATACAACAAAATTCGTTCTCCGTCAATGATTATTTGATATTTTTTGCAATAATTTTTTTAACTTACTTGACAAGTGCTTTACATTGTGTTAAAATACAATTAACACTTAACTTAATTGTTAATTGATGAATCGTAAGCTTGGATTTATCAAAAAATAAATTGCAAAAAGCATCGCAAAGAGGTGTAAAAATGATTCAAAGAACACTTTTGGCGCTCTGCGATCCGACAAGGCGTGAGATCCTTAAGATATTAAAACGGGGTGAGAAAACCGTTGGTGAAATAAATGAAAGATTTGACATTTCACCCCCTGCCATTTCGCGTCATCTCTGTGTATTAAGGGATGCAGAGCTTGTTAAATCTCGCAGAGAAGGGAAATTTATCTATTATTCTCTTGATGCGGACAAGATCGAGGGAATCAGGGATTGGCTCAGGGAGCTATCCGCCGATTATCAGTAAAAAGGAGAAAAATATGAAAAATAAAACTGCAAAGCAAATAGTAAATGGTTATAGAATAAAATGTGTGCTTGTTGTAGTGCTATATGCAATAGCGCTCGGCATTCTTGTATACGTTATGAATATAAGCGCGCTTATTGGAATTGTTGGTATTGTTGCACTTGCTATGAGTGTGAGAATGCCCTTTGAAAAATTGCTTGAAAAGGACGTTGAATCCGTTATTCACGAGGAGCTTGATCCCGAAAGATACAACGAGATACTTGCGCTCGGTGTGGGCAAGAATAATATTCATCTGCAGTCGCTCGGCGCAATGAGTGCGGGAGATCACGAAAGAGTTTTTAAGCTTGTAGAGGAGCACGGCAAAAAGAATATCCATCCCGTTGAACAGTGCAGCGATATTTATCGCAAGGGATTTGTGTACTTTGAAAGAGGGGACTGGGAGAAGCTCCGCGGATGCGTGCGCGAATACGAAATATTAAAGAAGAATAATCCCAAGCTTGTTCATATATTTGAAAATTTCACTGTTTTTGATAAATACGACGCCTTTCTTGATGAGGATTACGAATACGTAGTTGACGTTTGTGACATTGATCTTAAAGAGAATGATCCTAAAAAACTCAATCACAAGCTTACAAGACTCAACGTTAGCTTTTACCGCGCGGTATCCCTTTATAAAATGGGACGTATAGATGAGGCGAGAGCGGGCTTTGAGGATATAATCGCATTTGCTCCCAAAATGCATAAGGCAAAGCTTTCAAAAGAGTATCTTGATATGATGAATTGATTTCCATTGATAAAATTGCAACAGAGAGGGCGCGAAAGCGTCCTTTTTGCTTTAGAGTACTGAAAAATGATTTTGTGCTGCAATAAAAAAATTGATTTATTTGCAGATAATGATCTCGCACGGCTTACCTATTTTTTGGGCATATTTTATAACGGACAATGTCCCTCTTGAGCTTCCGTTCCAAAAGGCAATAATTTTGTCCGAATGATTTACTATTTCTTTATTTCTTACGATGGGCGCCGCGCGGCCATAAAGCTCGTATTGAGGTAGAAACACAGTGATCCTTATTCCGTTTTTTCTTGCATATTCAGCAGCACACCTATCCACACCTATGGCGCCACCCGATATAATTTCGTCACCGTCCGAAAGATATCTTGCGATATCAACTGCGGTGATATCTCTTGAACCCACAATCGCAATTTTCATAAAAAGCTCCAAATCAATATTTAGTATACTTAAAATAAGTATACTTACAACATTATAGCATAAAATAATCTTAAAATATACTTATATTAAGATTTTTTGGAGATTTTTTATGAGAAACAAAAAGAACAAGCATATTGGAATAGAAATAGACCCGGAGCTTCATTATAAGTTGCATTATATCTCAAAGTATTACGGCCGCTCCGCAAACGGCGAAATACTATATTTGATAAGACAAGAGATAAAGACTTTTGAAAAGAGTGAGGGAGAAATTGAAATTCCGCAAGAGACGAAAACAAATTAATTTTATTTTTTAAGATATGCAAAAGGTGCTTATGGTTATTGCTTTCCATAAGCGCCTTTGCTTTTGAGATATATAATGGATTATTGTTGATACCCCTTGATTTTCTGCGGAAAATCGTATATAATAAACCTATAAGAAGGTGATATTTTGAAAAAATTTGATATAAGCGGAATGAGCTGTGCGGCTTGTTCGGCTCGCGTTGAAAAGGCGGTGTCCGCGCTTGACGGAGTGGACGTCTGCTCCGTAAATCTTCTCACAAACTCCATGGAGGTCGAGGGAACGGCAACGGATGCAGAAATTATTTTTGCAGTGACTAATGCGGGATACGGCGCAACGCTTCACGGAAGCGGAAAATCGCAAGGATCAGCAGAAAAATCCAACAAATCAAGAGTTGACGATGAGATAAAAGCACTGAAAAACAGATTTTTGGTATCTCTTGGATTTCTTGCATTTCTTATGTACGTTGCGATGGGGCACAGTATGTGGGGGCTTCCTCTTCCCACATTTTTCCACGGCAATTCTTTGGCTATAGCGACACTGCAGATGTTACTTTGCATCGTGATTATGGTGATAAATCGCAAATTCTTTATAAGCGGCTTTAAATCATCAATTAATCTTGCTCCCAATATGGATGCTCTTGTGTCGCTCGGATCGGGTGTATCCTTTATCTACAGTGTTTTCCTTTTGTTCAAAATGACGTCACCCGAAATGCTTGAGTCCGAGAGGGCAGAGCTTCTTCACGGACTCTATTTTGAATCCGCGGCGATGATATTGGTGCTTATAACACTCGGTAAAATGCTTGAGGCAATAGCGAAGGGTAAGACCACCGACGCGCTTGATAAATTGACCTCTCTCGCGCCCGAAACGGCAACCGTTATACGCGACGGAAGAGAAATATCCGTTCCGATAAGCGAGGTGCGAGTTGGCGACATATTCACTGTACGCCCGGGCGAGGGCGTTGCTGTTGACGGAGTCGTGGTAGAGGGCGAAAGCGCTATTGACGAAAGTGCGCTCACGGGTGAGAGCATTCCTGTTGATAAGAGCGCAGGGGATAGTGTGTATTCAGCCACGGTAAACCGTTCGGGATTTTTAAAATGCCGCGCGACCGAGGTGGGGGATGGCACGATGCTCTCCCGAATTATCAAAATGGTCGAGGATGCATCCTCAAGCAAGGCGCCCATAGCAAAGCTTGCGGACAAAGTATCGGGTGTATTCGTGCCAACAGTCATAGCTATCTCTGTGGTGACGTTCATCGTGTGGACCTTGCTTGACAAGGAGCTTGCCTTCTCACTGACAAGAGCCATTTCGGTGCTTGTCATAAGCTGTCCATGTGCTTTGGGACTTGCAACTCCCGTTTCCATAATGGTTGGTAGCGGAGTAGGTGCAAAAAACGGAATTTTGTTCAAAAACGCGACCTCTCTTGAGGAAGCGGGAAAAATAAAGGTGATAGCCCTCGACAAAACGGGAACTATCACACGCGGCGCGCCAAGGGTGACGGATGTTATCTGCGCCGACGCTATTAATAAGGCGGAGCTTTTGACGCTTGCATACTCACTTGAAAAACATAGCGAGCATCCGCTCTCACGCGCGATAATCGACTACGGCAACGAGCAGGGAACTACTCCCATTGAAGTATCCTCATTCAAGGCGATTGCGGGGAACGGACTTGAAGCGCTTATCGAAAGTGCAACGGTGAGGGGTGGAAACGAGGCATTTATTTCCAAGCTCGCACCCCTATCGGATTTCTATAAAAACGAGGCAAATCGACTTGCCGAGAATGGAAAAACACCGATGTTTTTCTCAAAGGACGATAAAATTTTAGGCATAATCGCGGTGGCGGACACTATAAAGGACGATGCCAAGGAAGCAATAGCCGAGCTTAAGTCAATGGGTATAAAAACCGTTATGCTGACGGGCGACAACGAGCGAACCGCACGCGCTATCGCAAAGCAGGCGAACGTTGACGAGGTTATAGCGGGAGTGCTTCCCGACGGCAAGGAGAAGGTTATTAAAGATCTTAAACGTTACGGTAAGGTAGCAATGGTGGGTGACGGTATTAACGATGCCCCCGCGCTTACTGCCGCAGATACGGGCATTGCAATCGGCAGTGGAACGGATATTGCGATAGACAGTGCCAATATAGTTCTGATAAAGAGCAACATGGCGGATCTTCCTGCCGCTATCAGGCTCTCCCGCGCAACACTTAATAATATCAAGCTGAGCTTGTTCTGGGCGTTCTTCTATAACTGCCTTGGAATACCGCTCGCCGCAGGAGTCCTTGCTCCTCTCGGCATTACGCTCACACCCATGATAGGTGCGGCGGCGATGAGTCTTTCCAGCTTCTGCGTAGTAACGAATGCACTGCGCTTAAATCTTGTTAAAATTTATAAGAAACATAAAAAGAAGGAGTTTAAACCTATGACAAAAGTTATCAAAATCGAAGGAATGATGTGCCCCCACTGTGAGGCACACGTAAAAAAAGCACTTGAAGCGCTTGACGGAGTTGAGTCAGTAACACCCAGCCACGTTGAAAAAAAGGCAACCCTCACACTTACCGCTCCCGTTTCCAATGAAACACTTAAAGCAACTGTTGAAGCACAGGGCTATAAGGTGCTCGGCATCGAATAATTAATAAAAAAACAACCCCAAGCCACATGGCTTGGGGTTATATTTTGCTTTAATTTAATTCGATTTTGAATTATTCTGCAACTGTGAATACGTTCTCAGCAACGGGAGCGCCACCAACAAGAGTCTTGTTGCCTTCTGCATCCTCTGTGAATACGATAAGCTGAAGTGTAACCTTCATGTTGGGGTTAGCAGCAAGGAACTCAGGTGTGAAGTATACGCCGCAGTCGAAGTCCTGAACAAGCTCTGCTACCTCGTAGAGAGTGAAACGGAGACCTGTCTTGTTCATAAGCTTTGCAGCAAGCTCCATGATGTATACGCTTTCGCCGTTTGCAACTGTTACGTTCTCAAAGGGAACGTTTACCCAGTTTTCACTCCAAGCATCGTACTGACCGCTAAGGTAACCGTCAGCGCCGTTTGCGTTGAATGTAACGTCAGTGTCTGTAAGACCTTCGATTGTCAATACGTAGTCAACGTAGTGCTCGCCGTAAACAGTGAAGAGAGCGTTAAGGTACTCTTCGGAAAGATTAGCGAGATCCTTGATTGTAAAGTTAAGAGCGAATGTGAGGTCTGCGTTTTCAACAGGATTAACAACTACCTCGGGAAGCTGAACCAAACGAGTTGTTGTTTCGCCACAGTTTCTGTCACAAACGAGTGTTTCTGTGCCATTTTCATCGAAGCCCTGAGATACCATGTTGTGACCTGTAGCCGCAACTGTTTCCTGAGCAACGATAACTGTGTTGCATACTGTGCAGTAAGATCCTTCTGTAACGCCATTTTCTGTGCAAGTGGGAGCTACTGCTTCAAGAATAGCTACTGTTCCTTCGTGTGTGCAATCCTTTTCTCCGAAAAGATCGCATGCTGTGAATGCTACGATCGCGATGACAAGAGTCATAACGAGAGCGAGTGTTTTGATGATGTTCTTCATTCTTTTTCTCCTTTTAAATGAATATTTTGTTTTTTCTTATTTCAATTGGAAATCAAGATATTTTACAACAAAAATAGTGTTTTGTCAATAGATTTTATTTAAGAGGTAGGGTTTTATTCAAAAAACAAGAGAACAAAGGAAAAAATTTACATATTTTTAATTTCTAATATACAATTCGTTAAAAACATACGCCCCCACTTTTAAATAGCGAGGGCATATTGTGCTTGTTATTAAAGTGTAGAACCGAAATCGGTAACGATGGACTGACCTGTGATAGCGCGGGATTCATCGGAAGCGAAGAAGAGAAGCATATTTGCAACGTCCTCAGGGAAGCAGGGCTGAACCTTGAGGTCATTGTGCTTCATCATCTGACCGAAGATATTCATGTCCATATTTGCGGGATTCATACCTGCAACCATGGGCGTAACGATCGTTCCTGGGCAGATGGAGTTGCAGCGCACGTTTGTGCCTGCAAAACGCATTGCAGTGTGTCTTGTGAGACCGATGATAGCCGCCTTGGACGCAACGTAAGCCGCGCCGCCGCAACCCATAACGCCTGCAACGGATGCAACGTTAACGATTGAGCCGTAGCCGGTCTTTGCCATTTCGATAGCAACCTCACGTGTCATGCACATAGTACCCTTTGTGTTGATGTCGATAACTCTGTTCATATCGTCATCGGTGAAGCTGTCGATCGCCTTAAGACCGTTGTCAAGAACGCCCGCGTTGTTGATAAGAACGTCGATCTTGCCGAATTTAGCCATAGTTTCAGCAACTACTCTCTTAGCGTCCTCAACCTTGGAAATATCGGAGCAGATGGGAAGAACCTCGCCGCCCACCTCACGGATCTTTGTAGCAACCTCTTCAAGCTGGGCCTCACGGCGAGCAGTGATAACAACCTTTGCGCCTTCTTGCGCGAATTTCATAGCAGTTGCCGCACCAACACCGGAGTTACCGCCTGTGATGATAGCAACCTTTCCTTCTAAACGATTCATATTATTTTCCTCCAAAAATTTATTTTGTTTTATATCCATTGATATTGCATTGTTAATTATATCACAATCCTGCACCACTGTCAATATATATTGTTAAATTGGTATTTAGCGGGGAGTTTAAAAAGTTAGTTTAAGAAAAGAGGATGCCACTTTTTGGGAAAAGTGGCGCAAAAACCTTTTATAGAGCTTCGCACAATAGCCATATAGTTTGTGCTGATTTGGCAAGATTTTGCGCAAATTGTGTTGCAAAGCAACACATAACGTTTTTCTCGCCATTTTAACAGGCGGCTCGAAAAACTGTAATTTGCTACCTAAACTAACTGTTTTGTTGTTAGAACAAACTTTATTATATGGCACATAGCAAGTAAATTTTAGAAAATTGCTCCGTAGGAGTGATTTTCGTAGTACGGATAAATAAATGTCCGTCGAATACTTGTATTCGTAAGGGCATTTGTTTGTTCGTACCGATAATTCATTCTTGAATTATCGAAAATTTACGTAAACTCTGCTCAAGCCCAAGCGCACAAACTATACGGCGTTTGGGCGAAGCCGCTTTAAAAAGGTTTTTGCCTACTTTTTCCTCAAAAAAGTAGGAGCCCAAGCGGCTTGAGCGGTTCGTAGTAAAGTAACTCCGCGACAAATCAAAATTTGAAACTCAATATAAATCTATGAAAAAAGCCGACCTTTCGTTAAAGAAAGGTCGGTATTTTTTTATTTTTCTCTTAATGAGGCAATTTTATCGGCATTTGGAGTAACGTATGCCGTCCAGTTCGTATGATAGATAACAAGTCCCGGATTTGCGCCTTGAATTTTCTTTACGTTCTTTGCAAAGGTATAATCAACGGGAATGCTGACTCCGCCCTGTGCGCTCGAATAATATGCCGCTATCTCCGCCGCCTCAGTAAAGTTTACCGCATCGGGCTCTTCTCCATTACAGAGCATAACAACGTGGCTACCCGCCTTGTTTTTAACGTGGAACCAATAGTCGCTCTTATGTGCGAGATTGAACGTAATATTCTCATTTTGAATATTGTTCTTTCCGCAAAGAACGGTATATCCGTCCGTAGTTTTAAACTTCATATATGAGGTGCTCTTTTTCTTTTGCGGTCGGTAGTTCTTCATCTTCGAAGCATATCCCGATGTATAAAGCTCATCGCGTATTTCAACAAGGTCACTTGTATTCTCCGCGTGTGCAAGCGCATCAAAAACGGAATAGATATAATCAAGCTCACGCTGTGCCTTCTCCAGCTGAACAGTCAGCTCGCGTTCGGCACTCTTGCATTTGTTGTATTTTTTATACATTCTCTGCGCGTTTGACGATGGAGAAAGTCTTGTATCAAGCTCGATTACCACCTTATCGAACGTGCCGTCAATCTCGTTATACGCCTCGTAATCAACAAGCTCTACTCGCTTCATTCCGCGCTCAATGGCGTAGATATTTGAGGTGATAAGGTCACCCTGCTTTTTATATTTTTCACCCTGTTTGCAATCCTCAAGCTCGGCTCTCTGCTTATCCATTTTCTTTAACAGACGAGTTTCGGAATTGGTAAGTATCTTAAGAATATCGGTTGCCTTTTGCTTAACCCTTACCTCTCTATCCCTACCCTCAAAATATACGTCGAGCATTTTTGAAGGACTTTCAAATTCGCGAAGCTCTAGGCCACTGTAGTGCGTCAGTCTGCAAAAAGCGTATTCGACCACGCGATCGCCGTCAAAAACGGCAGTGGACTGATAGTTATTGCTCTTTATCTGTTCAATTATCTCGGCAAAGGGTGCGAAAAGTCTTTTGCAAGAACAGTTTCTTAAAGAAACATCAATATCTCCGCAAGCACGATAAGCAATCTCGCGAGCAACTGCACTTGAAATTCCAAGATAATTTGAAATTATAAATTTATCAGCTCTTTGATCTGCAAGCGCATCATCATAAAGAGCATAAAATTGCTCCTTTGTATATTCAAGAGGATCGTTTTTATCCTGCTTTGGAGGAAGCTCGTAGAGCATTCCAGGTAACACCTGACGGAGAGAGCTTGTAGTGAAATCAACCGTCTTGAGAGCGGAAACTATGCGCTTTTCGGCATCCAAAAAAATCAGATTTGAATACTTGCCCATAAGCTCGGCAACAAGATAGCATTTCGTATCAAAGCCCATCTCGTCGCGAGTATCAAAAGAAAGCATCACTGCTCTTTCAAAGCCAAGCTGCTCAATATCACAAAGGCGCGCACCTTGAAGATGCTTACGAAGAAGCACACAAAACATCGGAGGATTTTGGGGATTTTCCTTTGATATTTCAGTAAATCCTATTCGAGGATTATTTGAACCTGCGTTAATGAGCAAGCGTCTGCCACCGTGGAGCGATCTTATTTGGATGTGTATTTCATCTCTGTCGGGCTGATATACCTTTTCAATTCTCGCACCTCTCGACTCTGCGAGTATCTCCGAGGTTACACAAGCTATCATTCCTGCATCAAAAGCCATATTCCTTCCCCCTTTCAATAAGCTTTTATTATTCTACCACACATTTTGAAAAATTTCAACAAAAAAGCTCCATTTCTTTTGCGAAACAGAGCTTTTTGTTTGCAGATATTAAAATTTGGGGTTGTTGAACAGTTAGTTTATGTTAGGATAAATGTTCTTTTTCGAGAAAAAGCACCGTGAACCCCCAAAACTCGACTCCGCTCGTTTCGGGGAACCCCTTGCACCAAAAAGCTTTTTAATCAGCTTCGCGCAATAGCCATATAGTTTGTGCTGATTTGGCAAGACTCCGCGCAAATCGTTCCGCGCGAGATTCTATCGCGCCCTTGTGTCATTCTGGAGGGAGCATAAGCGACCGATAGAATCTCGGTACGGACACAAGGGCAGCTCCAGAATG
>JBGVNP010000026.1:0-23594 GCA_045125655.1 Eubacteriales bacterium
TTTTTCTTTGTGGCTATTTTGCCAAAGAAAAAAGCGTTACAAAAGGCAAACTATCTTTAAATACCAAGACTCTTTAGCCGCTTTTCTTTGACAGCAGAGGCGCAAAGAAAAGCTATGGAAAAGAAACGCCGAGTGCGCTCAAGCCGCGCGGCTCTGCTACGCGCAGGGCGCCACTTTTGAAAAAGTGGACAAAACAACCGATTGGTTTCTGCGAACATAGTGCTCGACAAATAAAAATTTAAAAGTAAAAAAATACATTAATATAAAAGAGGTACAAAATGAAGCTTTATAACACAGCTACAAGACAGAGAGAGGAATTTATTCCAAACGAGCCAGGGAAGGTCAGCATGTACACTTGCGGTCCTACGGTATATCATTTTGCTCACATTGGAAATCTTCGCTCATATATTATGGAGGACGTTCTTGAAAAATATTTCCGTTACAGCGGATATGACGTAACACGTGTTATGAACATAACCGACGTAGGACATCTTGCATCCGATGCCGACGAGGGCGAGGATAAGATGCTCAAGGGCGCGAAGCGCGAGAACAAATCCGTTATGGAGATAGCAAAATTCTATACTGATGCTTTCTTTGCGGATTGCGAAAAATTGAATATTAAGACTCCCGACATTGTTGAACCCGCGACCTCGTGCATTGATGAATTTATCAAGGTAATTGAGGGACTTATCGAAAAGGACTTTGCGTATCTTGCAGGCGGAAACGTGTATTTTGACACCTCAAAGCTTGAAAAATACTATATTTTTAACGATTTCAAGGAAGAGGATCTTGCCGTTGGTGTTCGTGAGGGCGTTGAAGAGGATACGAACAAAAAGAACAAGAATGACTTCGTTCTTTGGTTTACAAAATCCAAATTTGAGGATCAGGCACTTAAGTGGGATTCTCCTTGGGGAGTGGGCTATCCCGGTTGGCATATCGAATGCTCTTGCATAAGCATGAAGCACCTCGGTGATAAGCTCGATATCCACTGCGGCGGAATTGACAATGCTTTTCCCCATCATACAAACGAGATCGCGCAGAGCGAGGCATATATTGGACACAAATGGTGCAATTATTGGTTCCACGTGCTCCATCTCAACACAAACAGTGGAAAGATGAGCAAATCCACGGGCGAATTTTTGACCGTTTCCTTGCTTGAATCCAAGGGCTACGATCCCATGGAATATCGCTTCTTCTGTATGCAGTCGCACTATAGAAAGAATCTTGTTTTCAGCTATGAAAACCTTGATAATGCCAAGATTTCCTATAATAAATTGATCTCAAAGATTGCCACACTCAAAGAGGGCGGAGAAGTGGATGCCGACGCATTTGCAGCTCTCAAGGCAAGATTTGTGGAGGCAATGGATAACGATCTCAACACATCTCTTGCGGTAACTGCGCTTTACGACGTACTCAAGGCAAAGACGAACGATGCAACAAAGCTCGCTCTTTTTGCAGATTTTGACAGAGTCCTCTCACTTGATCTTCTCGGTCACGCGAGCGTTATCCGTGAAAAGCTCGCAGAGGAAGCCAAAAAGGCAACCGCAGCTCCCGAGGGGGTTGATCCCGAGCTTGCAAAAGAGGTTGAATCACTCATTATTGAGAGAGCGGAGGCAAAGAAGGCAAAGAACTACGCTCGCGCTGACGAGATAAGAAAGTATCTTGCGGATAAGGGCATTACTCTTATTGATAGTTCTGCGGGCACGACCTATAAGCTTTCTTAATTTAAAATGAAGAGTTTTTTGCAAAAGTATAGGGAAATTATCGCATATCTCTTTTTTGGAGTGGTAACTACAGTAGTATCAATGGGAGTTTATTTCACCATTTTGCTTTTGGCGGAACATTTGGGTAAAATATCCCCCGATGACGCGAAATTTAACGCTGTGCGCCTTGTGGCACAAATTCTGCAGTGGATCTGCGGTGTGATCGTTGCCTTCGTCACAAACAAAAAATGGGTGTTTAATGCGGGCAATACGGACAAGCGCAAAACAATGTCGGAGCTTTCAAGATTTGCAGCAGGACGTCTTGGAACGCTTGGACTTGATACTGTTTTGACCTTTGGCACAGTGTGGATATTGGGGGCATTGAAATACGTTCCCTTTACACTCGTCATTCCGTTCACTGCCGACCTTTGGTCAAAAATCGTGTCAAGCGTGGCAGTTATCGTTGCCAATTATGTGATAAGTAAATTTATCGTTTTTAAAAAGGCATAAGAAAAACACAGGAATAGATATAACGTCTATTCCTGTGTTTTTTTATTTTATCAATTGCTTTTTGTTTACTATTCTATTTATTAAGAACATTGAAATAGCGCAAATGCAGAGTAGAGGAAATTGATTCCTTGTATCCCTGCTTACAGCGTAGTGGTGAATTATGATCGGACACTGCGCGAGGTAGATAAACACGCTGAATTCACCGAGCAGATTTAAAAATTTACTATGTACGGGAATCGCACTTGCAAAATACAAAAGCGCGGGGCACACGATGCCACATAAAAGGTGGAGCTTCCAGATTGCCGCCCCCGGTAAATATGCAAGGTGGATAAAAGCTATGGCTGCAATGACAAATAATATTGCATTTACAAGCAAACTAAGTCTTTCGGAATTCAATTCATTCTTGAGTTTGATTTTTAACTTAGGGATTTGGGAGATCAGCATACCTATGCCGACCATAGCGGGTCCTCTTAATACTCGATAAAATTGCTGCAAATCGAAGATGCAAAGTGACATTCCGATGCATACAATAACGGCGCAGACAATATTAAGAGCAAAGCGTGAGTGTATTTTTCTGATAAGGAAATAAAATAACGTCAAATAAACGAATTGCCCTGCAAAAAACCACAAAAAGCTGAGTGGCCAGTTGAAGCCAAAGTCCATTGGAAACATAATGTTACAGCAAAGAACTGACAGGGCGGCGATTGCGAGTGGCACGATAAACCGTTTTGTTCTGCCCCAAAATATAGAGATGACACCTTCTGAAATCGGTATTTCTTTATATTTTTCCATCGATTTGAGAAAGAAGAAGCCCGATACCATAAAGAAAAAGTCAACGGAAATATTCTCGCCGTTAAATTTGTCCGAAAGGACGGGGAAAAAACCGTGGAAATATGCTACCCATACGGAGCATAAAAATCTGAATAGCTCAATAAGTCCGTTTTTGCCGGATTGTTGTTTAATCATAATACCACCGTATCAATTATTTTTTTGTCCAAGTACTTGGAATAAGAGCAATGAGGAGGGGATATATCTCAAGTCGTCCTAGGAGCATTGCAAGGGAGAGAACTATTTTTGAAAAGAGTCCGTAATCGTCAAAGCTGATAAGAGGATTAGTCTGTGAGAATATAGGTCCTATATTATTTATACAGCTCAAGGTCGCAGTAAAATTACTCTCAAAGCTGAGAGAATCGAAGGAGATAAGGAGTAATGCGCCAATAAAGAATACAAGATATATCGCAAGATATGAGCTAACGCTTGAAAGCGTTGCGGAATCAAGTGCCTTGCCCTCAAATCTTACTGCAGTTACGCTTCTGGGGTGAATTACACGGCGAAGCTCCTGCTTTATCATTTTTACGAGCATAACTACTCTTGCAACCTTAAATCCACCACCCGTTGATCCTGCGCAAGCGCCTATGAACATCAATACTATCAAAACGGTTTTGGAAAGAACGGGCCAGGAATTAAAATTCGCGGTTGCAAATCCTGTTGATGTAATGAACGATGAAACTTGGAAAGCGGATACTCTAAAGGCATCTCCAAAATTATCGAAAAGATGTGCGATATTAATTGATATTACAGCTACGGACGTAAACGCGATACCCGCATAAGCCCACAGCTCACCTGATTTAATGGCATTTTTGAATTTTCCAATCAGGATAAGGTAGTAAAGATTAAAGTTTATTCCAAACAGGAACATAAATACTGTAATAACCCATTGAATATATGGAGAATAGGAGGCGATGCTATCATTTCTGATGCCAAATCCACCCGTGCCCGCAGTGCCGAATGCGTGTATAAAGCTCTCATAAAGTGACATTCCGCCACAAAGGAGCAATATGGCTTCCACCACGGTCATTACAAGATAGATAACGTAAAGAACCCTTGCTGTTTCTCTTGCTTTGGGCACTATTTTACCTATGATTGGTCCGGGCATTTCTGCTCTCATTATGTGAATCGAACGGTCACTTATGGAGGGAAGAACCGCCATTACAAATACAAGAACTCCCATACCGCCTATCCAGTGAGTGAACGATCTCCAAAAGAGACCACCGCGGGAGAGTATTTCCACGTTGCGAAGGATCGTAGCACCGGTGGTAGTAAATCCACTTACCGTTTCAAAAAAGGCATCTATATAATGTGGAATATCTCCGCTTATTACAAAGGGTATTGCGCCTATGGCAGACATTCCAAGCCAACCGAAGGCAACAATAATAAAGCCCTCTTTAGCAAATATCGTTTTGTTGTTTGTTCTGCAAAGCAGATACAGAACCAGACCAATCGCACCTGCAATAAATATTGTAATCAAGAACGAGATGGAAACCTTGCCCTCTTTATAGCATATAGAAACTATGAGAGGGAGCAGCATTAGCGCAGACTCTGCAATCAATAATTTTCCAAGAGTGGAAAATATCATTTTTTTATTCATAAAATTACCTCTTAAGCGAGAATGTCGTCAATATCCTGAAGTCTTTGTTCTGCTGCGATAATGATGACCTTATCTCCCGCAAGAATCATATCGTTACCTGAGGGGATTATTGTTTTTCTTCCTCTGGCTATGCCTGCAATAAGAACGTTATTTTTAAGCTGAATATCCTTGAAAGCGATGCCTATTGTTTTTGAACTTTCCTTGATATAGAATTCGAGCGCCTCTGCATTTCCGTCCATCAGCTTATATAAAGTTTCAACGCTTGAGCCCTTGGAGTTTTCCAATGCGCGTGCATATCTTACGATTATATTGTTGCTTAGGTGGGAGGGGCATACTATACTTTCAACACCAAGCTTTTCAGCCATTGGTAAAAGCTCCTCTCGGTTTATTTTAGCAATAACCTTTGGAACGTTTTGCATTGATGCAAAGATGGAAAGCATAATGTTCTGCTCGTCCATTCCCGTGAGAGATACAAACGCATCCATGTTGGATATGCCTTCCTCTAAAAGTAGCTCCTGATTTGACCCGTCACCGTGGATGATAACGGCATTTGGAATCTCGGAGGCAAGAAATTCACACACCTCGCGCTTTTTCTCGATGATCTTAACGTCCACGCCAAGAGCAATGAGCTTTTTGGCAAGATAATACGATGGCTTGCCACCGCCAAGTATCATAACGCTCTTTGACTGCTTGCGAAGAAGTCCAAGCATACGAAGGAGCTTGGATATTTCGCTGCGAGCCGCAACAAGACCTATTCTGTCACCTTCGCAAAGCTCAAATCGACCGTCGGGGATAAACACCTGATTATCTCTCTGTACAGTGCAGATAAGGTAGTCCGCCTTATATTTTTCTCTTATTTTAATAAGATTCATTCCATTGAGAGGGGAATCCTTAGGAAGGATCAATTCGATCATTCCTATAGTTCTGCGAGAAAAATGTTCTATTCTTGCGGCGCTCGGAAGCTGGAGAATATTGGTTATCTCCTCGGCAACGAGAAGCTCCGGATTGAGTGAAATTGAAAGATTGAGATGATGGCGCAAAAATCCGAGACTTTGGTCATTATATTGGGGATTTCTTATTCTTGCTATTGTGTGCTTTGCTCCAAGCTTGCGCGCAAGATAGCAGCTAAGCATATTCATTTCATCGGAATTAGTGAGGGCGACAAGGAGGTCCATATTTTCTATACCTGCCTCATTAAGAGTGTCGCAGTCAACGGCGTTTCCGCAAACTCCCATAACGTCAAAGGCATCAGTGACCTCGCCAACGACCTTGGAATTGTTGTCTATTACGAGGACGTCATGTCCCTCTGCGCTAAGATTTGCGGTTATGGACTTTCCTATTTTTCCGCATCCAACTATTGCTATTTTCATAATTAATTTCCTTTTTTATATGAAATCTTATATTTTATAACGATTTATAACGATTATACCACAATATATAAAAAAATGCAAGAAAAAAACGAACGTCCAAGAATTTTGTCTCGTAGCGTTCGTTTTTTGTATTAAAGTGCGTTCCAAGAAACGCTTACAACGTGCTTCTTTTCGCTGAGTGCTTGAATAAGCTCGGTTTCATTTATTGTGTGAGTGATATTGCAGCTCACCTTATAGCGATTGTTTTCTCCCTCTTTGAGAAGCTTTATTGAGTGGGGCTGCGAATTTGTCATATCGGAAAGCTCCTTTACAACAACGTCAATCTTGGCTTCGGGTGGGAGATCAAGCTCAACGTCGATGGAGTAGTGAGTTTCGATCTTAGCCGATGGACCTGCCAAAACAAGCTGAATGATGAGTATCAATATCGTTGCAAAGAGAGTGATAAGATACATTCCTGCGCCTGCCGCCATACCGATACCTGCACAAGTCCAAATGCCCGTTGCGGTGGTCAATCCCTTAACCGATGCTCCGCGAACAAATATTACGCCCGCACAAAGGAAGGAAACACCCGTTACGATGTTTGAAGCTATTCTTGACACGTCTGCACGAGATTCGGGGGAGAGGGGAAGCTCACCAAAGCCGTATTGAGAAACTATCATAAAAAGAGCCGCACCGAGAGCGAGTATGATGTGTGTCTTTATGCCCGCATCCTTTCTTCTGATGCTTCGCTCAAGACCGATTATACCGCCGCAAAAACAAGCGAAAATTAACCTGCAGATAAGCTTTAAGAAAAGGTCTTGATCCATGAGAAGCTCTTTTAAAAATTCTTGCATTATATTTACCTCCTATAGAATGTGATAATTAATAAGGCATTATATCATATTTTGTTAGAAAAATCAAGACCAATATATGCAAATATAACAAAAAATTATCTCAAAAACTCAAAAAATAGTAAAAAATGCTTTGAAATTGCTATGGAATTATAATAATTTGTGTTATTATCTTGACAAAACGCGATAAATAAGGTACAATTTATATAGTAACTTAAAAAAAGGAGATTCCTAATGAAACGTTTTATATCCATTCTTTTGATATTGACTCTTGTGATGTCCGTATTTACAGTAACGTCCATCAGTTCCTTTGCTGAGGATACAGAAGATCCTGCAACCGGAGAAGGAACACCCTCCACCGGCGAAGACGGTGAAGGCACAGGCACAGAAACACCCCCTCCCTCTGAAGGTGGCGAAGGTGAAGAAGGCGGCGACGGTACACAAACTCCCCCTGCTGAAGGTGGAGAAGGCGAAGAAGGCGGCGACGGCACAGAAACTCCTCCCACTGAAGGTGAAGGAGATGGATACGGTGAAACCGCGCCCAAAGAGGAAAACGATTATAGCAACCCCATAAACGATTTTTTGGAAAAGCACATTCCCTTTAACGGTCTTGAGGATGTTAAAGAGGTTTTGTTCAAGATTATTGATACTATTTGGGATTTCGTGACAAGTGAGGAAACATATAAGGATATTACCACTCTCTTGCCCGCGATACTTGTATTCTTGGCAATGCCCATCGTTATCGGACTTTTGGTAATAGTATATGCCGCTATCGGTGCAATGATTATGTTTGCAGGCGCTTTGACTGCAGTTGTAGATGTTGTTCTTACAATCACAGGCGGAGCATTGAAGTAATTTAAAATAGAAAAGCGCAACGCGGCAGCGTTGCGCTTTTCTATTTGCTTGAACATTCAGTGAGTTTTAATAAAAAAACAAAAAACCAACCCAAAGGGTCGGCTTTTTGTTGGAAAACTATGAAAAAAGGATATATGAAAAAACTCTAACACGCAAGTAATATCATTGAAAAAGTCCAAGGTGAACTTGGACTTTTTTCGTGGCGGAGAGAGAGGGATTCGAACCCTCGGAACGGTATTAGCGTTCACACGATTTCCAATCGTGCGCCTTAGACCAGCTCAGCCATCTCTCCATCTGCTCGACTTTTATATTATATCATAAAAAAACAAAAAATCAATACCTTTTTGAAAATTATTTTTTATTTTTTGTCTTTTTTTCGTAAAAACTTTAAAAAATCTTAAAAATATTTTTAAAAAATGCTTGACAAGAGCACAAGTCTGTGCTATAATAAGTCCGTTCCGTAAAAATGTAATGCTGGTGTGGCTCAATGGCAGAGCAGCTGATTTGTAATCAGCAGGTTGTTGGTTCGACTCCGATCACCAGCTCCATTTTTTTGGGGGATTTCCCGAGCGGCCAAAGGGGGCAGACTGTAAATCTGTTGTCACTGACTTCGGTGGTCCGAATCCACCATCCCCCACCAGAAAAAAGCACTTCACCGAAGTGCTTTTTTCACGGACACTTTAAATTGCATGTTAGAATTTTTTCATATATCCTTTTTTCATAGTTTTCCAACAAAAAACCGACCCTTTGGGTTGGTTTTTTGTTGTTTAAAAGGTTGAAAATAAAAATACGGCTAACGATGAGAGGAATATAAATAAAAGTTGTTTTATCTATTGAAAATTATAGATAATTGATGTATAATAAAAAGGTATTATTAATTCCTATGGGAGAATTGAAATGGAAATTAAAAAGATAGTTATCACGGGCGGTCCTTGCGCGGGTAAGACAACTGCCATGAATAGAATACAGGGAGCGTTTACCAAGCTCGGATACACCGTGCTTTTCGTGCCCGAAACGGCGACTGAACTTATTACGGGCGGAGTAGCGCCTTGGACGTGCGGCACTAACGTTGAGTATCAAAAGTGTCAGATGCAGCTTCAGCTTGAAAAGGAGAGAATTTTCACTCAAGGAGCACTCACGATGCCCGTGGAAAAAATTCTTCTTGTTTGTGACCGTGGTGCGCTTGACAACAAGGCATATATGACTCAGAGCGATTTTGATATTGTTCTTGATGCTGTCGGACACAATGAGGTCGAGCTTCGCGATAGCTATGATGCGATATTCCATCTTGTGACCTGTGCCAAGGGTGCAGAGGAGTTCTACACGCTTGAAAATAACGGAGCGAGAACTGAGAGCGTTGATCAGGCGGTAGCTCTTGACGATAAAATTGTTGAGGCTTGGACGGGACATCCACATCTTAAGATAATTGACAACGATACCAATTTTGTAAAGAAGATGAAACGTCTGATTTCCGAAATGTCGTCCTTCCTTGGTGAGCAGGGACCCTGCGACGTCAAGAGAAGATTCCTTATTGATCATCCCGATATTGCATATCTTGAGAGCTTGCCCAACTGTCAGCGCGTAGATATTATCCAAACATACCTTATCGCGCAGGACGGAGAGGAAAATCGCGTGCGCCAGAGAGGTGTGGACGGAAACTACATCTATTTCCAGACAAAGAAGGTGAGCGTGAACGGTTTGCCCAAGGTTCGTCTTGAACGCCGCCTCTCCAAGGATGCGTATATCAGACTCCTTATGGATGCCGATCCTTCTTGTCGTCCCATTAGAAAAACGAGATACTGTCTTACGTATAAGAATCAGTATTTTGAAATTGATGTTTACCCCTTCTGGAACGATAAGGCGATAATCGAGATAGAGCAGGGTGAGCACGATACCGACATTAATTTCCCCGACTTTGTGAACGTAGTCCGCGAGGTAACGGAGGATGAAGAATACAAGAACTTGACTCTTGCTAAAATTTAATTAATAATCCCCCTCATTTGACATGTCTTTGAGGGGGATCTTTTGATAAATTGGGATTTAGCGAGCAGTTAGTTTACTACGAACCGCTCAAGCCGCTTGGGCTCCTACTTTTTTGAGGAAAAAGTAGGCAAAAACCTTTTTAAAGCGGCTTCGCCCAGTCGCCGTGTGGTTTGTGCGTTTGGGGTTTGAGCAGATTTTACGTAAATTTTCGATAATTCAAGAATGAATTATCGGTTTAGAAACTCCAATACCGCCCTTACGTACAAGTACGACGGTCGGCATTGTACTTTCAAAACTATGAAAATTACCCCTACGGAGTAATTTTCTAAAATTTACTTACTATGTGCCATATAATAAAGTCTGTGCTAACAAAGAAACAGTTAGTTGAAGTAGCAAATTACAGTTTTTCGAGCCGCCTGTTAAAATGGCGAGAAAAACGTTATGTGTTGTGGGATACAAAGTATCACACAACACGATTTGCGCGGAGTCTTGCTAAATCAGCACAAACTATATGGCTATTGCGCGAAGCTCTATAAAAGGTTTTTGCGCCACTTTTCCCAAAAAGTGGCATCCTCTTTTCTTAAACTAACTTTTTCAACAGCCCGACAAATCAAAATTTGAAATACGGATATAAAAAAAGCTCCCGATAAATGTCGGAAGCTTTATTTTTAATTGAATTAAGCCTTGTTAGCAGAGCCGAAGAGCTCGATCTTTTCTCTTACTGTTGCCTTGATTGCCTCAGTACCGGGAGCGAGGAGCTTACGGGGGTCAAAGCCCTTGCCCTGAAGGTCCTTGCCTGCCTCAACGTATTCTCTTGTCGCAGCTGCAAATGCAAGCTGGCACTCTGTATTTACATTGATCTTGGAAACACCGAGGTCGATTGCTTTCTTGATCATCTCTGCGGGAATACCTGTACCACCGTGAAGAACGAGGGGCATAGCACCTGTCTTCTGCTGAATAGCGTCGAGTGTATCGAAGGAAAGACCGGGCCAATTTGCGGGGTACTTGCCGTGGATATTACCGATACCTGCAGCGAGCATAGTAACACCGAGATCTGCGATCATCTTGCACTCGTCGGGATCTGCACATTCGCCTGCACCAACAACGCCGTCCTCTTCGCCGCCGATGGAACCAACCTCTGCCTCAAGTGAGAGTCCAAGCTCGTTTGTGATTCTAACGAGCTCTTTTGTCTTTTCGATGTTTTCCTCAATGGGATAGTGAGAGCCGTCGAACATTACGGATGAAAATCCTGCTTCGATGCACTTCAAAGCACCCTCATATGAGCCGTGGTCAAGGTGAAGAGCAACTGGAACTGTGATTCCAAGTCCCTCGATCATACCGTTTACCATGCCAACGATAGTTTTGTAGCCGCACATATATTTGCCTGCACCCTCGGAAACGCCGAGAATAACAGGGGAATTCATTTCCTGTGCTGTCTGAAGAATGGCCTTTGTCCATTCAAGGTTATTAATATTAAACTGACCAACTGCATAGTGGCCTTCTTTTGCTTTTGTAAGCATTTCTTTTGCTGAAACGAGCATATTAAGATCCTCCAAAAATAAATTTATCAACGATTATTATATACCATTTTTTGATAAAAATCAATACTTTACGAGATATTTTATGCAAATATCGGATATTGTGTGAGTATTTTTGGATATAAAAACATTAAGGATGTAAAAATCTCTTGACAATTTGGGCAAAAACGTGTAAAATATAAGATGGTAAATTAGAATGTTAATATTACATTTTAAAATACAATTCAATTTAATATGAAAAAAGGAGGTGCAATATGGACATATGGCATGTTATTTTGGCAGTCCTTGGTCTTGCTATTGGTGTTTTTGGCGGTATGATACTCCGCAAAAAGGTAGCTGAAGCAAAGATAGGCTCTGCTGAAGAAGAAGCCAAGAGAATCTTACTTGACGGTGAAAAGCAGGCAGAAACCAAAAAGAAGGAAGCTCTTATCGAAGCAAAGGAAGAAATCCTCAAGAGAAAGAACGAAGCCGATAAGGAAATCAAGGAGCGCAGAGCAGAGGTTTCCAAGACGGAGCGCCGTTTGGAACAGAAGGAAGAAAACCTTGACAAGAAGAGTGAAGCTCTTGAAAAGAAAAACGAGCAGCTTGATAAAAAGCTCAAGGACGTTGACGTGGTTCGAGCTCAGGCTGAAGAAGCTCTTTCAAAACAGCTTTCGGTTCTTGAGCAAATCTCAGGATTGTCAGTAAATGAGGCAAAGGAACAGCTTATCGAAAAGATCGAGAGTCAGGTTAAGCACGAGCTTGCACAAAGACTTGACGAGCTTGAAACACAGTTCAAGGAAGAATCCGAAGAAAAGGCACGAAACATTTTGTCCCTTGCTATTCAGCGCTGTGCAGCAGACCACGTAGCGGAAGCAACTATTTCCGTTGTGAATTTGCCCAGTGAAGAAATGAAGGGAAGAATTATCGGTCGTGAGGGTAGAAATATCCAAAAGATCGAAACACTTACGGGTGTTGAACTCATTATTGACGATACACCTGAGGCAATCACTATTTCAGGCTTTGACCCCGTGCGCCGCGAGGTTGCAAGGGTAGCACTTGAAAAGCTTATCTCCGACGGTCGAATCCATCCTGCAAGAATTGAGGAAATGGTTGAAAAGGCACAGAAGGAGGTTGACGCTTCTGTTAAGAAGGCGGGCGAGAGAGCAACTTATGAGGTTGGTATCAACGGAATCAACCCCGAACTTGTCAGACTTCTCGGACGTTTGCGTTACCGTACAAGCTACGGACAAAACGTGCTTAAGCATTCAATAGAGGTTGCATTTTTGGCAGGTATGATGGCAGAGGAGCTTGGCGTTGACGCTAATGCGGCAAGACGCGCAGGACTTCTTCACGATATCGGTAAGGCGTTCCCCCACGACGTTGAGGGATCACACGTTGAGATCGGTGTTAATGCTGCCAAGAAGTATAAGGAAAGCAGAGAGGTCGTTCACGCGATCGAGGCGCATCATAATGACGTTGAGCCCAAAACAATCGTGGCGATTCTCGTACAGGCGGCAGACGCTATTTCTGCTGCAAGACCCGGTGCACGCCGTGAGGATATGGAAAACTATATCAAACGACTTCAGAAGCTTGAGGAAATCGCTACCGGCTTTGAGGGAGTTGAAAAGGCGTTTGCAATACAAGCCGGACGCGAGGTTCGCGTTATGGTTAAGCCCGAGCAGGTCAACGACGAGGGCATGAAGCTCATCGCTCGTGAAATGGCTGCAAAGATTCAGGCTGAAATGAAGTATCCCGGTCAGATAAAAGTACATCTTATCAGGGAGAGCAGAGTTGCTGACTACGCTAAGTAATCAAGAGCAACCAAAATTCTCAACAACGATTTGTGTTGTTTTTATATATATTTTATCATAAAACCAACCTGAGAGTTATTCGACAAGTTACACTTGGCGATTGAGTATAAAAAAGCGCTATGAGCATTTTGCTCATAGCGCTTTGTTTTTTGCTATATTAACGTAGTGTAGAAAATCAACTTACTTTCTGCTTTTTAGGGTAATAGTGAACGTTGTTCCGTCATCGGGATTGGATTCTACCGAGAGCTTGGCGCCCATCATATCGCATTTCTTTTTTGCAAGGGAAAGACCAAGTCCGTGTCCGTGAACGTTTCGCTCCTTGTTGGTGCGATAGAAGCGTTCAAAAATATGCGGCAGCTCGTCGGGTTTGATATACTCTCCCTTGTTATTTATACTGAAATACACCTTTTTTGATGACGTATAGAGTGCTACACTGATCTTGCCACCCTCGTCGCTGTATTTGATTGCATTATCAAAGAGAATTTCAAGCACCTTTGAAAAGGTAGGTGCATGTGTTTTGGCGATTATATTGGGTTGGATACCGCTTTCGATAGAGATGTTCTTTTCAAAAGCAACAACTTCAAACTGAAGAATTGAGTTTTCTACGGTTTCGGAGAGATTTATTTCGCCTATCTTTAGTTCCTCTTTTGTGGCTTCGCTCTTGGCAAGCTCCAACATTTTGTTTATGAGGTCACTCATTCTGCTCGCTTCCTCGGACGTGCTTTCTATCCATTTCATTTGTGATTCAACACTTTCGTCCCTGTGTGAGGAGATTATATTGTTGTTAGCCAAAATTACAGTCAGCGGGGTTTTTAGATCGTGCGAGGCATCGGCTATAAACTGCTTTTGCTGTTGCCAAGCCGCTTCAACGGGCGCGATTGCAATATCGGCAAGTATTTTGCTTATAACAAGGAAAAGCAAAATGCTTACAAATCCCGCGAGAGCCGCGTGCCAAAAGGTTTGTTTAACGCGCTCCTCAAGATGCTCTCTTGATACGAACGAAACAAGTAACCCCTCTTTTACCGGAACCTTGATGTAGCTGAGATGAAGATCGTTTATATTACCTCTTTTCATGTCACTACCAATGGCGAATGAAACAGCTTCCTTCACGGTTGACGATTCAATATCTGTTTGGGTTGTTTTGACGATTTCATCATCGTGATTTACTAAAACGGTGAAGGAATGATTATATATCAATCCATCCGGTTTCTTGGGGGTTGATGGAAATGATGGAAGCTGACTTTGCACGATTTGTGTATTATCCTCAAGAACCTCCGTCAGCTTTTCTTCCTCTGCAATATATATTAGAAGGCAAAAAGCAAAGAAGATTGCAATTATCGCAACTCCATGCATTAATATATTGTGAAGTATGAATTTAAGCTTTAGCTTTTTTAGCATAGCTTTCCTCCTATATTTTTGTCGTGAGCTTATATCCAAGTTTTTTGAGAGATACTATCTCGACGTTTGATTCAACGAAATTTAGTTTTTTGCGAAGGAATGAAACGTATGCCTCAACGTTATTGTCGCCCGCATCGGAGTCGTATCCCCAAATTCTTGTAATGAGATCCTGCTTTGAGATTATTACGTTGGGCTTTGACATAAACATCTTCAAAAGCTCACATTCCTTAAAATTGAGATGAATGCTTTTGAGGTTTTTTGAGCAAGATAATTTTGACTGATCGAGGTGCAAAACAATATCGTCAAAGGACATTTCATCAAGTATGACCTCGCCTCTGCGACGTGTGAGCACGCGGAGCCGTGCGAGAAGCTCTTCAGGGGAGAATGGCTTTGTCATATAATCGTCCGCACCCGCGTCAAGTCCCTTTACCTTGTCAGAGACCGTGTCCTTTGCCGTGAGCATAAGAACGGGGGTGGTTATTTTTTTGCGCCTTAACTCAAGGCAAACGTCAAAGCCGTTCATTGAGGGTAGCATTATATCAAGTATGATGCAGTCATATATACCGCTTAGTGCATAATCAAGACCTTCCGCGCCGTCGTTTACAACGTCCACTTTATATTTTTCTTCAAAGAGAATATGAGCCAAGGCGTCAGCCAAGCGCTTTTCGTCCTCTACGATTAATATGTTCATTGATGCCCTCCGTTAGATTTTATACTACAATTATAATACATAATTCGATTTTACACAAGATATTTTACCTTAAAAATCTTAAAAAATGCTTAAATATGTCCCAAAAGGCAGTGGTAGGGTGAAAAATACAAAATATATTTCTTTTTTCAAGTTTTTTTAAGAATTAAGATTTACAATTAAGTGAAAGTATGGTAAAATAATATAGTTATAGACTGATTGAAAGGGGTGAGAATTTTGGCGGATATTATGATATTCAAGCGAAAAGAGAAAAAATATCGCTTGACAAAGGAACAAAAAGAAGAATTCATGTCAAGAATATCCAATAAGCTCGTCCCCGATAAATACGGTAAAAAAACGATCTGCTCGCTTTATCTTGACACACCCGACTATCTTCTTATAAGAAACTCAATTGATGCAGTTTCCTACAAAGAAAAGTTGAGAATAAGGAGCTACGGCGCGCCAAATGGTAAAGAAAAGCTCTTTTTTGAGATAAAAAAGAAGTACAAGGGTGTAGTTTATAAGCGCAGAGTATCATTGTGGCGCGAGGAGGTTTTCGATTACATCGAAAGCGGAGTGCCACCCATAGATACGCAGATAATGCGCGAAATAGATTATCTTATGAAGCTTTACCGTCAACCCAAACCTGGCGTTTGTATCCTCTGTGAGAGGGAGGCATATCTTACTGCCGAGGATCCCAACGTTCGACTCACCTTTGACGAAAATTTAAGATACAGAAGGGGATTCCCGAATGAAAATAACATTTCGGAGGGAACACCGATTACAGAGGAAAATGAATATATTTTGGAGATAAAAACTCCCGGTGCTATGCCCTTGTGGCTTGCGAATACGCTTTCGGAGCTTAAAATATATCCACAGTCCTTTTCAAAATACGCACATGCATATTACGACATAATGAACAAAAGCAAGGAGATACGATCATGAACATATTTGAAAATATTTTGGTAGACGGAATGACAGTAGGAGTTTATCTTTTAGGTGCAGTGGTAGCCCTTTTGTGCGGTCTTATAGTAGCATTTACATCTTCCTTTAAGGCGCGCGCAACAAGAAGCTTTTTCACAAGTCTTATCGTTTTACCCCTCGCCATTCATACAGTTATTCTCATGGTGAACGGCAATATCGGTGCAGGAATTGCGGTAGCAGGTGCATTCTCACTCATTAGATTCCGTTCAGTTCCTGCAAAGGCGAAGGAGATAGTTGCAATATTTGTTGCTATGACCGCGGGTCTTGCATGTGCATCGGGCTACGTTGGAATAGCAGTGCTTTTTACGGTTATCGCCTGCGCTTGTCTTATTCTTCTTTCACTTATCAAGCTTAAGAGCGATAGAGAACAGGAGCTTCTTATAACAGTTCCCGAAAATCTCCATTTTACCGGCGCATTTGACGAGGTTTTTGAAAAGTACACCTCAAAGGCGATGCTTACGTCCGTTAAGAGCGCGAATATGGGCAGTCTTTATAAGCTCACTTACATAATTGAGATGAAGGATGAAAGTCAGCTTCAGAGCTTTATCGATGACCTTAGAATCCGTAACGGCAATCTTGAAATAACAATTTTCAAACGCGAATCCGGAGTGGGTGAATTATAATGAAAAATATTAAAAAATTATTTTCTGTTTTGTCAGTCGCTTGCATAATTTCAATTTCTCTTTTTGCTTGTGACACTCCGCTTGACAACAGACCTCACGGCGGAGAAAATATCGGTGTTGGCGATATAATTGGCTCAATCAATATGGAAATAGGTAATGGCGACCGTGATTCAAGCTATACTGAAAGTTCTGCTACTAAAATAACGTTTTCAGGTAGCTCTGTAAGCGTCAGCGGTAGCGGTGCAAGCGTATCGGGGGCTGACGTTACAATAAATACCGACGGTGTCTATATCCTTTCAGGAAGCACCGATGATGGCTCTGTAACTGTAAGTGGCTCGGCCAATGCTAAGGTTCAGCTCGTGCTTGACGGTGTTGAAATTACAAATGCAAACGGTCCCGCATTTAATATCACAAACGGCAAAAAGGTAATATTTACTCTTGCGAATGGCAGTGTAAACAAGGTGGCTGACGGAGCTGCGTATAATATATACGACGGTGCGGCTCTTATTGACGGCGCTATATATTCAAAAGCTGATCTCGTTTTCAACGGAGAGGGCGAGCTTACAGTTGATGGCAACAATGCTCATGCGATAGTATCAAAGGATAAGATCACATTCACGGGCGGAAAATATACCGTGGTTTCCAAAAGTTCAGGAATTTTTGGTAAGGACAGTGTAAAGATCGCCAATGCAGACATTAAGATAAACGCGGGAACGGACGCTATAAAATCCGACAACGCGCTTGAGGATACAAAGGGATTTATCTATATTGAAAGCGGCTCACTTGATATCGAAGCGAATAATGATGGTATACAGGCATATAACGTTGCCAATATTTCGGGCGGCGATATAAAGATAAAGACCACGTCAACCTCATCCACGCTCTCTGCCAAGGCAATCAAGGGTGGAAACGGTGTTGCCATTTCGGGTGGCAGTTTTGCAATCGACTCTCAGGATGACGCGATCCACTCAAACGGCAGTATTGCGATTTCGGGTGGTAGCTTTGAGATAAGCACAGAGGATGATGGAATACACGCGGATAAAACACTTGGAATTTCGGGTGGTAATATTCATATAAACAAATCCTACGAGGGAATTGAGGGTACGGATATTATTATTTCGGACGGATACGTAGAAATAAATTCTACTGATGACGGAATGAATGCATCGGGCGGAAATGATACAAATGCAGGTGATAAGTTTGCCGCTTCATTTGGAACAATAAATATCAGTGGTGGTTATATAATTATGCACAACGAGGGCGACGGCGTTGACTCCAACGGAAGCGTTGAGATAAGCGGTGGAGTTGTTCTTGTGGACGGACCCTCGCACGGTGGAAACGGCTCCTTTGACTACGACTCAAGCGCAAAGATCTACGGTGGCGTTGTAATAACGCTCGGTACGAGCGATATGGCGCAGAACTTTACCGAGGCAACACAGGGCTCGATCCTTGTTAGCACTAACGGATATTTTACAGCGGGCACAACACTTAGCCTGTGCGATGAAAATGGCAACGTGATTCTTGCCTTCACCTCTACAAAGAGCTTTAACGGTGCGCTTTTCTCGGCTCCTGAAATAGAGAAGGGTAAGACATATACCTTCTATACCGGTGCGACCGTTGAGGGGCTTGACGAAAACGGATACGCGCATAACACCATACAAACGGGTGGTGAATCCTGCGGTAGCATTACTGTTGATGAGCTTGTTTGCGGTCGGGGTGCAGGAGCTCCCGGCGGAATGCCCGGCGGACGTCCGCCAAGACATTAAAAATAAAAGTCGATAGCCCTTTGGCTATCGACTTAAATTAGATTTCTTGAATCAATTCACCGTCAACGGTGATGGTGGCTTTTTTGTTGTTATCTATCGAGATAACAGCTCTTTCTCCGCCAAGGCGGAACATTTCTTGACTCGCTCCAAAAAGCTTTGCGGAGTGGAGAGAATATTCTTTGCCGTCAATCGTGATTTTTGCGGATGCAAAAAGTGAGCGCGGCTTATATTCCACGGTGTGAGTTTCTTCACCGATTTCTACTGACCATTTTTGTATTTTTACCATAGATGCTCCTTTTACTGAGGTTATTTCTTGGGATAATTTTATCACAAAACAAAAATAAAGTCAATAATTATTATAATTTCAGCAAGGAGTGAGAGTATGTTTGGCTACATAGTTGTCGATAAAAGCGCGTTACGTATGCGCGAATATGATTACTATAAAGCTGCCTATTGCGGGCTTTGTCACGCGATGGGAAAATGCACCGGATGCATGTCAAGACTCACGCTCAGCTATGATATGACCTTTTTTGCTCTGCTTCGCGAGATGCTTGAGGGGAATAAGGTCGAATTTGAAAAGAAAAGATGTGTGCGCCATCCGATAAATAAGGTGAATACTATCGCAATTGATTCGCAGTTTGAGTATTCTGCCTATGTTGGAGGAATTTTGACCGCGGGAAAAATCTCGGATAATATCTCCGACGAAAAGGGAGTAAATCGCGCACTCGCATCATTTTTAAAGCTCTTTTTCTCAAATATGGAGAAGAGAGCGCAGAAAAGCTTGCCCGAGCTTTCAGTATTTGTAGAAGGAAAGCTTGCACAGCTTAAAGCGATTGAGGATGTCAGAGTGGCATCTATTGACGCGCCTGCAGAGGTTTTTGGTGAACTTATGTCAAAGCTTCTCTCACATGGCTTTGAGGGAGAAAAAAAGCTGATAGCCGAAAGGGTCGGCAAAAGAGTGGGCAGATGGACCTACATAGTGGACTCCTTCGACGACTATGAAAGCGACAGGAAAAGCGGAAGCTATAATCCCTTCGTGCTTTTATATGATGGCGCGGATTTTACCGCCGACGATCTTGAATCCATCTCAAAAATGCTTGAGGCAGAGCTTGCTCTCGCATTCTCTGCAATAGATCTGCTTGATGAAGATGATGACAAAAACAGAAGCGAGATAATAAAGAACGTTCTCTGCCTTGGAATGCCTGCAAGCGTGCAGAGAGTTATTAATAAGAAAAATAATAAAAAATAAGTAATATATCAGGGAGAATTGTTAATGAAAGATCCATATCAGGTGCTTGGAGTAAGTCCAAGCGCGACAGATGAAGAAATAAAGGACGCCTATCGCGCCCTTGTTAAAAAATATCATCCCGATAAGTTTGCGGATAGCGACCTTGCGGAGCTTGCAAATGAAAAGATGAAGGAGATAAATTCCGCCTACGATGAGATACAGAAAATGAGAAGCGGTGGCTATCAAACACAGGGCAATCAGTATGGCGGCGGATTTAATCCCGGAAGCTCTTCAAAGAGTGAATTTTATACAAGAGTGCGCCAATTTATCAATATGGGCAGTATTTTTGAGGCGGAGCAGATGCTTCTCTCCACTCCCGTGACAAATAGAAACGGTGAATGGTATTATCTCTATGCCTGTGTAATGTACAAAAAGGGATATTATGCCGATGCGCAAAGATACTTTGATATGGCTTGCGATTACGAACCCAACAATGCTGAATATAGAAATGCTCGCGATGCGTTTCGTGCAAGAAGTCAGAATACGGGTGCTTACAGAACCTATCAGAGCTCTGCGGGATGCTGTGATGCCGATTGCTGTACCTCACTTATTTGTGCGGACTGCTGCTGTGAATGTATGGGTGGCGACCTTATAAGATGTTGTTAAGGTGAAGCTATGGCAAAAAGAAAAACAAATTTTGATAAACGAATGGTGGTTGCGGGAGTTCTTGTAGCTCTCTCGGTCATTATTCTGTATCTTGGATCTGCTATTGAGGTGCTTGATCTTACGATGAGTGCGATAGTTTCGTTGCTTGTTGTAGTGATAGTTATTGAAATGGGATATAATTATGCGTGGCTTACATACCTCGCTACATCTATTCTTTCGCTTTTGCTTCTCCCACAAAAGACGCCCGCTATATTTTACACCTGCTTTATGGGATTTTATCCCATCATCAAATCATACGTTGAGAGAATTGGCTCTGCGTTTGTACGGTGGACTGTAAAGCTGATAACGGGCAACGCGGCAATAGGACTTATGTTTTTGCTTATGAGCTTGTTTGTGCCCGAAGAGTTTGAAGGTGGTGTTATCGTTGTAATCACCTACGCTCTTGCGCTCCTTGCATTTATTATGTATGATATAGCGCTCACCAAACTCATAACGTTTTATTTCAGAATTTTAAGAGAGAGAATAAAGATATATAAGTTTTTGAAATGATAAAAAAGCATCGAATTTCGATGCTTTTCTTTTAACAAAAAATGCCCGACTTCTTTTGAAGTCGGGCAATATAATTTAATTAAGCAAGTTCAGCAAAGTACTTGATTGTACGAACCATCTGGCTTGTGTAGCTGTTCTCGTTGTCGTACCAAGAAACAACCTGTACCTGATATGTGTCGTCATCGATCTTAGCAACCATTGTCTGTGTTGCATCGAAGAGAGAACCGTATCTCATACCGATAACGTCGGAGGAAACGATCTCGTCTGTGTTGTAACCGAAGGACTCAGTAGCAGCAGCCTTCATAGCAGCGTTGATGCCGTCCTTTGTGATGTTCTGACCCTTAACAACTGCAACAAGGATTGTTGTAGAACCTGTGCATGTGGGAACTCTCTGTGCAGAACCGATGAGCTTACCGTTGAGCTCGGGGATAACAAGGCCGATTGCCTTTGCAGCACCTGTGGAGTTAGGAACGATGTTCTGTGCGCCTGCACGTGCACGGCGAAGGTCGCCCTTTCTGTGAGGACCGTCGAGGATCATCTGGTCACCTGTGTAAGCGTGAACAGTTGTCATGATACCGCTCTGAATGGGAGCGTAATCGTTAAGGGCCTTAGCCATGGGAGCAAGGCAGTTTGTTGTGCAAGAAGCAGCTGAGATGATTGTGTCATCAGAAGTAAGTGTATCGTTGTTTACACCGAAAACGATTGTCTTAAGGTCGTTGCCTGCGGGAGCAGAGATAACTACCTTCTTAGCACCTGCATCGATGTGTGCCTGAGATTTGTCCTTAGATGTGTAGAAACCTGTGCATTCAAGAACAACGTCAACACCGAGCTCACCCCAAGGGCAGTCAGCTGCGTTCTTTTCAGCATAGATCTTAAGTGTTTTACCGTCAACTGTGATTGTGCCTGCTTCGTCATCGGACTCAACTGTGTGACCCATTGCAAGGTAGTTACCCTGAGCTGTGTCATACTTGAGAAGGTGAGCGAGCATCTTGGGGCTTGTAAGGTCGTTGATAGCTACGATCTCGTAACCCTCAGCACCGAACATCTGACGGAATGCAAGACGACCGATACGGCCGAATCCGTTAATAGCAACTTTTACTGACATTTTAATGTCCTCCATTTAAAAAATAAAATTATTGTCTTTTTGGTTTGGGATTTTTAAGTCCCCATACACCTCTATTTTATCTCATTTTTGAAAAATATACAAGAGCTTTGACAAAAATTTCTCAATTTTGGTATTTTGCTTTAATATAACAAAAATAAGATCTCAAATTTATGCAAATTCAACAAACAATTTGAACTTTTTGTTACTTTTGAATGATAAAAATTAATTTGATTTGTTCTTTTTTGCTAAAAATATAAATTCAAGGTTGAAAAATCAATTTGGATGGTGTATAATAAATATGTATAGATATAATCAGTGTTGAAAGGAGGATCGCTATGCAACTGAAGTTATCAAAACACGATATAATAACTCAACTAAAAAACTTTTTAGTGATAATATTCGGCACTGCCGTTCTTGCCTTCGGTGCTGCGATATTCCTTATTCCATTTGATCTTGTAACGGGTGGAGTATCGGGTCTTGCCATCGTTTTGCAAAAGGTGATTCCCATTGAATTGAGCATTGATTTTTATTTGGCGATACTTACGTGGGGACTTTTCATTTTGGGATTGATTTTCCTTGGCAAAAGCTTTGCAATAAAAACCCTTTTGTCCACTGTTTTTTATCCCGTGCTTTTCAGCTTTTTCTATAGCTTGGTTGAACAAAAGGTACTTAACGGTCTCTTCGTTTTGCAAAACACCGATTATCGCGAAATTGCGGTATTACTTGCGGCATTGTTCGGTGGTGCGCTTACGGGCGCGGGCTGTGCGATAACGTTTAAGGCGGGCGGCTCAAGCGGTGGAGTGGACGTTCTTGCCTTCCTGCTCTGCAAGATATTCAAAAAGATTAGAAGCTCATATATTATTTTCGCCATTGACGCGGTAATTGTTATTTCTGGTATTTTTATTATCAATGACCTTGTGCTTTCACTGCTCGGCGTTGGTTCCGCACTTGTTTGCTCTGCGGTTATTGACAAGATATTTCTTGGTGGTGACGAAGCATATCTTGCTCAGATAATTTCGGATAAGAGTGAGGAGATAAGCCGCGGAGTTATCGAGATACTTGACCGCACTGCAACTATAGTTGATGCAACGGGTGCTTACTCTAAGGAGCCAAAGAAGATCATAATTGTTTCCTTCAGTATGCGAGAATATTCCGACCTTATGGCGATAATAAATAGGGAAGACCCCAATGCCTTCTTCACGGTAAGCCGAGTTCACGAAAATCACGGCGAGGGCTGGACGAGAGCGAAAAAATGATTTCAACAAAGTAATTTCAATTAAGGAGCGCTTGGGCGCTCCTTTCTTTGTTAAATTGGGATTTATCGGGGAGTTGAAAAAGTTAGTTTAAGAAAAGAGGATGCCACTTTTTGGAAAAAGTGTCCGCGAACCCCCCAAACTCGGCTTCGCTCGTTTCGGGGAACCCCGGCGCACAAAAACCTTTTAATCAGCTTCGCGCAAGTAGCCATACACGCGCGTCCGTCGCTTTGCTCCGAGATCCTTCAGTCGTTGCGCCCGACGACTTTAGTCGTCATTCTCGAGCGTAGCGAAGAATCTTGGGCGCAACTCCCTCGAGGATGA
>JBGVNP010000027.1:0-3954 GCA_045125655.1 Eubacteriales bacterium
AAACCGTTATAGAAACGCTTCGCAAAAACAAGGTGCTTGAAGGTCTTGATGAGACGGACCAATTAAGCTTTTTCTAAAAATTTAAAAGCCTATCGGCGTGAGCGCCGATAGGCTTTTTATTATTTTCATTTATTCGGATACGACATCGCTTTTAGGGGCGACGGGATCGATCATATACTTTTTGATAACGGGATATGCGGCATAGGTTGAAATAAATCCGCAAACACCGAGATAGTAAATGAAGGGAAGTACTAATGCAACACCAAGCCCCATAGGCAAAAACAGGACGATAGGAACGATCGCAATAGCGGTGGCTATGAGAATTCCTGCAATTGCCAAGAGATTTCGCTTAATTCCGAGCACGGTGAAAATAAGCGCATTTTTGAATATCTTGCTTATTTTCATATTAAACGTAACAAGCATGAGATACGTATAAAAGCGGAATACAACGTACAAGATTATCATTGCAAATATCAATGCATACATAAAGTTTGTCATGGGACTTTGCTCTGACGTATAGAAGAAATATATATCAAAGCCGAGAACAAATATTATCAGGCAATCAATGAGGCCCATAATGAAGCCTTGCTTGAGGTTCTTTTTTATTGCATAGAAATAGTCGGATAAGATAAAGACACTGTCACCTCGAACGAGACCTCTTAAAACGTACGTAGAGCCTACCATTTGCCATCCAAACGTTATAACGAGCAATGCGACAAGAATTCCTATAACCCAATAAATATACGTGTTATACGTAGGCAAACCAAGCTGGAATGAAAATAATCCGAGATCAATGGATGTGCAAAGGCTTGATGACGTTTCCTGCATTCCAAACAATGCGGCAAACTCGGGAGAGTACATTGTGGGAGTTGTGGGGGTTGCCACGAAGTATAGATATACTCCTATAAGTAAGGGCAACACCTGGAATATCATTAAGATATTCAAAGATATAATTTTTGAGAATTTACGTCCAAACTGCTTGAAAAAGAACTTGAGGTTAGGTGTGGTATCCTCGCCCGGATCAACACCCTTGCCGTCGCGATTCATATCAAACAGCTTGAATTTCTTTTTGATTTCGTTGTCTTTCAAAATAAGTGTCCTCTTATTATATAATTATAAATAGATTATAGCACGGAAAGAGAATTGTTTTGTAGTTATAATGTCAATAAAAAACGACTAATTTGTTAAATTGAGGCGAAGGGGAAGCAAAATTTACATAAATTATTGCATCTTTTCTCCAACGAACAACAAATGGTTCGTCATACCAAGCAGCTCCGGCTTTTCGCAGATGTAAAAATGATAACGGAGATACTGCGCGTAATCCTCATCGCTCATTTCGTTGATCCTTGCTGCCAAAAGTTCGCTTGCTCCGTCGGATGCTACCTCATGCAGTATGTGAACATTACCGTCTGCAAGAAGTTTTCTCGCAGCACTAACCGTATGGAAAACAAACGGAAAGTCGTTAAGTTTGAATGTTTCTTTATTGTAATCACCGTTGCTGAAATATTCAATGTCATATCCAAACTCGGTGAGGAAAACAAAGTCATTGGAAATAAAGGCGAAGAAGATCTTACCGCCATCCTTGCAGACACGCTTTGCTTCGCTGATACATCTTTGTTTGTCCGCATCATTTTTCAAATGATAAAGCGGGCCGAACAGAAGAACAACATCAAACGACTTATCTGCATAGCGAGAGAGGTCAAGTGCATTACCTTGAACGAGGTCAATCTTATCTTCGGGCGTGAGCTTCTTTTTGAAAGCGGCAATATTGGCATCGGCAAGCTCAAGAGCCGACACTTCATAACCCTTACGGGCAAAGTAAAGGCTGTATTCACCTGCGCCTGCACCGATGTCGAGAATTTTGTCGCCAACTTTCAAATATTTTTCTATGTAACGAACGGTTGTTAAAAATTCAACCCGTGCGGCTTTGGAATGATTGAGCCTTGCATCCTCGTTGAATATATCATAGGTTCTGTTTACACGTTCACTTTCGTTTTCTATTTTTGCAAGCTCTATAAAATCCATACAATCTCCCTTCGGCTTAAAAATAAAATGGATTTGCTACGTTCTTTGCACCAAAAACTTTTACTGCCATTCGATACATCGCTGTTGCGTGGATACGGTCGTGCCAAATAAAACGACGGAAGACTTTGCGGAGTGACCAATCCTCTCCGTAGCTACCTTCAGTAACATCATTTTTAAGAAAATCAAGCTTTGCTTCAAGTGCTTCAAATCCACGCCTGCGGCATTCGTATATAGTGCCGCCGTTATCGGCATCAACCGATATCTCCGCAAAATAATACTCGTTTACATTCTTTGTATGCTCGTACATTTCATCAGCAGTGCGAGGAACTTGCCCGTAAAATGTTTTTCGTTCAGCTATGGCTGTGGCACTCTTATCGGGGATAGACTCATACAATACAAGAAAATCCTTTGCCGACTTTAATGCGAGAGTTTTTAATTTATCATATTCATCCGCCGTCAGCGGTGATTTTTCACTCTCAAAAAGCACGTCTGAGTCGGCATCCTTGATTGCAAGATTGGAGTCTTTTTCTTGGGCAATAATTATTTCTATGTTGTCGGTTACGCCTTCGCCTGACCATTTGAGGTAAGATACAATCTCATCGGGCATCTTTGCCTTTGCTATTTCAAGGCTTTCGCCACGGGTATATGCGCCGACAAAATCTATCGCATAAAGCAATGTGTCGTTGCCGTTATGTTCCCATAAACAGTTTACAGTCATAGTTTTCTCCGATTATATTATCAAAGTCTACCTTTTTGGTGCGCAATTTCAAAGGAAATGACCGAAATTGCTGCCGCGGAGGGCAGAGAACCCATAAATTTTCGTCCGTAATCTATGCGAACGTTTGCATCCGCAAGGTCAAGAACGCTTCTTGAAAGGCCTCTTTTTTCGCCGCCAAGCACCAATAAAACAGGCTTATTAAAATCGTGTTCATATATAGAAACCGAGTTCTTGATCTCGGCACAAACCACCTCAAAACCCTTATTTTTAAAGGCTTTTATAGCTTCTACGGGCTCACACGAACGAACGTTCGATAATTCCGAGGTGCCCGCCGAGCTTTTTGCTACAACGCCCGAATACTCGAGCCAATTTCGCTCAGGCAAAATTATGCCATCTACACCCGCGGCATACAAGGAGCGAATGCAATATCCAAAGTTATAGGGGTCCTCAATGCCTTGTAAAAGCACAAAAAAGTCGCCGCCTTCAATAAAATCATCGCTTAAGGGCGGTGTGGTCGTCTTTGTGCAGATCGCAACGATGCCGCCGTGAGTCTCGCCGGAAACTAAGCTTGAAATATCATCAGCCGAAACGTCCTCAAGGGAAAATCCAAGCTCGCCCGAAACTGCCTTCAAAAATTTAAGCTCGCGAGCCTTAGCTGATGCGCGGCTTCGATCATAAATAATCTTGATGATACGTCTATCAGAAATGCCTTCGCGAATAGAATTGATAACGGCAGATATTGAGGTCATTCCTTCAAAAATATCAAATTCGGAACAAGAAAATAAATCGGTCATATTAAGCATCCTTTGTAAATATTTGTTGATAAGGCTAATATGTGATGAATTTACGACATATTATTAAGTAATGAGCAAAGTAATTTTGAAGAGGTACTTTTATGATGTATTTGTCATCCGGTAAGGAAAGATGCGTGGTGCTTGGATTGTATATAGTTGAAAATAATACAACTGTACGTATGGCAGCCACAAGATACGGGATAAGCAAAAGAACAGTACATAAGGATGTAACGCAAACGCTGCGTCACGTGAACAAGTCGTTGTATTTAGATGTGAAAAGTGTTCTTGAAAAAAACAAAAAGGAAAGACATCTGCGCGGAGGAGAAGCAACTAAAAATAAATATAAGCAAAAGATAATGCGCGATGACGCATTGATATCCTGATAAGTAAGGAACGCTCAAATCAAGCATCCGTGAA